>NZ_JACMYP010000058.1 GCF_020889705.1 Bradyrhizobium altum
CGCTATCTCATTCGGCCAGAATAGTTATGCTCGCACTCGAGCTGGTCGTGTTATCGGCTCGCAAGCTGTCCACGCTCTTCCCGGCGTTGCCCTGGTCAATCGCGATGCACGCGGTCCGCTTCGGCAGGCCCGCATGTTGCAGCGTTAGACAACGTCTCTTACGCGACCCCACGCCATCTCGCGTAAGCCCACCCGTTTCGGATCTGCTTCCACGACGGTGCGCTCCGTGAACGCTTCCGGTTCCACGGGCATCTTGCTGATGGATCTCGATCTGCGTGCTTAATCCTGTTTGGTCGAGCCGGCAGGTTCGCCGGCACCGCTACCTTCCGATGAATGCCGACGGGAACCTTGCTGCAGCCACATCGACGGAGCGCTGGTCAATGCGTTCTGTCCGACTTGCCTGAGAACATCGACGGACGTCTCGCCTCGAGCGGCGGCTTGTAGAATTTTGGAAGCGACATGCGTTCGGATACCAATCTCATGACGGGACAGCCCTTTGCAAACCTCATCCAGAACTCGACGGAGAGTTGTTTCGGAGTCGAGCATAGAAGGTCTCCTCCTATGGAGCGATGCAATGGCTACACCGCAAGCGCGAGCTTCACGACATAAATATTATCAATCGTCGGCCAAACGGAAGGACACGGCTTTCTGCATTCCTCACTTAAGGTTGCGCGATCCATACAATAAAACGGCGCAGCGTGTCATCAAGCCCGATATCCTTGGCGAGATTTCCGCCACATTCGGACGAGTCGTTCGATAGCTCGATAGCCTCCTCGGCGCCAAGCAGGGCCTCGCGGCTGAATCTATCCGCTCAGATATCCACTCGCGGCGTGCCATCATGATCGACGATCTATTCGATCTCGCGAGCCCGACAAAGCTCCGCCGAATACGCAGATCGTCCACGGATCCAATTGACGTTCCGAGTAGATGTCTGCGCATTCTATGCCGAGCTCGAGCGCACGAGCCCTCCCGCTTAACAGCACCGAAGAACATCAAGGATCCACCGCTGCCGACCAGAGCTCCCCTTGCCTGATTGATTGATCAGCGAAGCTACGGTCGGTTCGGCCGCTACTGGCAATCGAATCGGGACGGCGCCGTGTCCGATCCGCGGAATGAAGCCCGCAATTCGCTTTGCAGCGCACTTAGTGACATGTCCCGCAATACCCCCATGAGAGCACGGAACAGCTTTCTTCCCAAACCTCGGCCTGCTTGGCAGCCTGACGGCGAGCGCCGAGCTTCCAGACTAACGGCTGCCCTACAGCGTCTTCAGATACTCAAGCAGTGCTCGCCGTTCGGCGTCGGTCAATTCCGGACCGATGACGCCGGGCGGCAGCTTCGTTATATCGGTTTCTGTGCCCTCGAACGAATGCCCGCGATTGCTGTTCCCAAGCAGCGAAACGTTGAAGTCTGTCAGGCCAGCCGCGCAGGCCTCGCTCGCTCGAACTTTCCTAACAAGTCCGACGTTGACGGGATCGAACTTGCGGCTGCCAACGCAGAAAGAACTCGGCCGCCGCCCCTGCGGCAATAGCATGTCCTTGAGCGTCGGCACGGACCCATTGTGCAGGTATGGGGCCGTCGCCCAAACACCGTCGAGCGGCCGTGCTCGGTATTGAGGTTCAAGAGCAAGGACATCTTCGTCCTTGCCGTTACGGGTCACCCGCGCTCCAATGTACGCTCGCGGGTTTTGGCAGTTCTTCCTCGGCCCCCACATCTGCTGCTTGGCTTTTTCGGAAGAATCGTTCGCAATGTTCCATTGATCGATCGTCTTGCCCACCACGTCCATCAGCGCGAGCACGAATAAGGGATCTGCCGCCCGATCGGCTGGAAGGCCGCAGCCCCAGGCTTTGTTCAGATCCTCGATCGGATTGAGACCGAGCGAGCCGGGTAAGTGAACGCGCCGCGTCGTCAGGACGTTGGATTGTTGACGATCAGTGCCGATCACGTTCACCGGTAGCTGAACAACATTGAAATAATGGCGTCCGCCGATCTCCACCCAGTTCTTCTCGCCCTTGGCAGAGCGATCCGGGTTCTCCGGCTTCCAGAATGAATCTTCCGGCCACTTGGCGTCAAACGCGGGGTCATTGACCGGTCCTCGGTGGCATTCAAAGCAATGCGAGCGATAAAGATCGCGACCCTTCTCAACGAGTTTTTCGTCAATGGCCCAGGCCGGGTCGCCTTGGAACCTGTCCTGCGCGTCCTTCCATCGGGGCGCGACAAGCCCGCTGAATTTCCTGCCGCTTGCCTCCGGCGACGAAAAGGGATCAGTGCCGCGCAAAAGCTCCTCAAAACGCGCAATGTCCGATAGATGGATGGATGATTTAAAAAGCGGCCGTCCGGGCGCCGAGGCCTTCATATTGATTTTGGCGTTGACGCCGAGCGCCTCGCCGGAATTGCGAACAAGCTCGTTGAGAACCGAAGCGTCATACTGCGCCCAAAGAAAATAGGGCGTGTCCCAGATTGGCGGAAAACTCACAGGTGCGTCGTTGCGCGCGAAATTGCCCTTGAGGACCGGATCTGGGAGTTCTCCGGTCGCCGGATCAAGAAAATTGGTGTAGAAGACCTGGTTCCCGATCCTGTTCAAGGCATCAAGTCGACCGAAACCCTCGTCGAGATTCGTCACGCCCTGCCCCGCCAAAAGGCTATCGCCTGCGATCTTCTGCTTCTTGATCTTTTGAAGTGCGAGCTCCAGATCACTTCGAAGTCTTTTGCGGTCAATGCTTCGACCTTCAATGCTTTCCAGCCGGTCGGCGAAGCGTTCGAACCGCCACGGCAATTTCAGCGTATAGCCGATCGACAGCCCAATGACCCGTTCAACCTCGCCGAGATTGACCATCGCTGGCCCACCGTCGTAGCGAATGCTGACATTCTTGTACTCGAGATGACCGGTATGACAAGCGGCACAGGTTAGCCCGACTTGATCTTCATAGAAGGCTCCCGTCGTCGGGTCGACGCCCCCCTTCAGGATTGCGAAGCCTACAGGCAAACCATTTGGATTGTCAGGCGTGCTTGGCGTCCAAGGGGAGCTCACGTCCTTCGACGCGTCCTCGTGATAGCCGTATGCTGGTGAGTTAGCGGCAAAGTCCTTCGAGCTCGGACTTGGGATGAAGCCAAGGCGCCGCAGATACTCGTTGTCCGCCAAGCTCGTGTAATGGATGGATAACTCAGGACGTTCCAGAGCCAGGAACCATCGATAGGGGACGGGAATAGTCGCCGTGCCTTGGGACGTGTGGTGGAACCAGTAACGCTCTCGCGAACTCCAGTTCTGCGGCAGCCAGTATGCGCTATCGATCTTCGATGGCGCGGGCAATGTCGCCGGCAGCAATTGGGCAACCAGATTTGAGCCATTCTTGATCTTGAGCGCCGCATCGCGAAGCTTCTCCGGCGCGAAATACACCATGGCTATTGACGCGGCCACGACGAACACGATCGCGAACAACAGACTGACGATGTGAGGCGACCGCCTCAGCCGACCGCCGACACAAGAGCTGAACGAACGTGCCCCCATAGCAACCTCTCCCTAATCTCAAATAGCGCGTGTCGGCCGCGCGAACGCGCCGGTCGACAATGGCACTTATTACTTGTTCAACAATTGGCGATTGATGAAGGTGACGACCTCAGCGGTCTCAGCTGCCGCGCGTCGCGTTATGGTCGCGGCCGCCGGGCCACCATGCAAGAACGACGGAAACCACCCGAAATTGCGAACATTCCAGTCTTCTTTCGGTAGAACGGCTCGGTTCACGCCAGGCACCGTGAAGCCTTGCACTTTCCTTTTGAGTAGCTGCGCCGTCTCGGTGTGACAGCTCACGCAGTCCGTATTGAAGAAATGGCTCTTCTTGGGATCCGCGATGACATTGACGATCTCGAGGACGCGGCTATTGGGAACGTCGGCATCGATAAAATCGGCCGTCGAAACGCCCTTACGATTTGCAGCGGGCAAGGGAGGTGTCTGCAGCGCCGCGTGGCGACAAGTCGTTGGATTTTGGTTATTCGTGACAGGTCGAGGGACGACGTGCGTTTCGCCGACGATGCTGAACATCTGTGCGGCATGGACGCCATCGAGCGTCGGGCCAGGCACCGCTATCAAACCGGCTTTGGGGACCCTTAGCATCGAGACGAAAACCCAGGGTTCGGGCGGAGAAATGCCCATGACAGCCATTGTGTTGAGGCGCAGCGGCGACAGATGCTTTTCCAGCAAGGCTTTGATCGCATCACGAAACGGCTTTGCGGATGCACCTACGAGGCCCGGATGCACATTCATGTCACCGGCAGTTGAGACTTTGACATTGCCGAACTTTCCCGCCGCGAGTTGATCACGCAAAGACGCAACGTCACGGACGATCGCCTTGAAAGCTTCGTCATCAGGTTTGAAGCGCGGGAATGGTGCACAACCATCAAGAGGCGGATCGCCTTCCAGGTTAAAACTGAAGATAAGGTGACCGGCAGTGTCATGGACCTTGAACCCTTGGGGTCCATTGGTCACCGGCTGAATGATCAGGCGGATTTGCGGTTGCCGGCCAAATTGGGCAATGACGTCTGCAGATAATCCCGGTGCTCCCGGGTCGATCCGGATGCCGGCAACAAACCAGGCGTCGATCTTCTTCACAGCCTCGGGCAAGTGAATGCGGCCCACGCCTGAGTCCGGCACACCTTCGCGTTCTGGATTTTCGGCGTTTGCAATAAAACGCGCGAAATCCGCATCGGATAAGAGCCGCTGCGCAGACCCCGTGGGGCCGGCGAGATCGGACACCGCGATCAGACCACCGAGATCTGCCGGCGACTTGGGTGGAGGAAACAGGATGGACACGTCGTTGGCCGAAAGCGGCTTTGACGGCGTCTCGGCCAGGGCTGTGCTCGCACACCAAGCAACGGCGAATAGTAGCCCCGCTGCGGACAGCCTTGTGAGAAGCCGACGACGCTTCGACCGGCAGATTTTACCTTTTGCCATTGTCGGCAATTCCCCTCTTAGATTCAAGGATCGAAAGTCCGGCGTCGAAAGCACTGACTTCAAACACATATTCTCCGATCCGCGACGCGCAGCCGCGGACCAGCAGCTTTCACTCGCTGCCGTAGAATTTGCTTTGCAGATTCTTGAGTTGCGTAGGATGCAACGCCTCTTCAATGCAGCCGAGGAACATCTGGCTTCTTGCATTGACACGCTCCCTATCGCCCGAACCATGCTCCATGTCGGTTTGCAACGAGCGCACAGCGATCCAGTCCTTCGAAGGATCCTTAAGCAGCTCGAACAGCGTTCGGTTCTGATAGGGATGGAATCGAAAGTGAGCGAAAGCCACTTTGGCGGATATTTTCGCATCACGTAGTGCGTCGGGAAGCGCGAGGAGATCAAGCCCCTGCAGCTCGCCAACCTGTTGCATTTGATTCTGCGCTTCCTGATATTGCTCGCGTCCCACCAATTGATACATCCCTCGTGGCCGAAACAGCCAACCGTCGTCCGTATCAGGCAGGTTTCCGAACGGGTTAGCCTCGTAACCAAGAACAAAGTTGGCCAGTTCCTTGGGATGGTTGAGCAATGCGTCCATACCGACGGGCGGTTTGTTCGCGGCCACTAGGTCAGCGTTGTTCTTTTCTATTCGATCGCGCCATTTGCGCGGCAGTTGCGAGACGGCGCTGTAAGAGAAGTCTTCGCTGCTGCGTGTAAAATCGGCGCTGTCGTAGGAGATTGCCCCCAGTATGTAGGCCAGGACACGCAGATCGGTCTCCTTGATGCGGTCCCATTCCTGCAGCAAGGCTTTGACCTGCTCGGCCTGGAAATACGCCATATAGCTCTTTCGATATGGCGGCACGGGTGCAGGAGCCGGCGAATGATCCTTGATCGACTGCGCCAGCTGATGCTCGTAGGCAGCAACTTTATCCCGATATTTTTGATAGCCACGCTCCTGCAGCCACTTGCTCTCATAACAGGCAAGTAGCGGCTGCGGTTTGATCTTTGGAGTGGGCCGGTATTCCTTCTCCAGCTCATCGGCGTAAGCAGCCTTTGCAAGCTTGGCGTCCCTCAACGCTTCAAATGCGGATGTGACGGATCCGTTCAAGAGATGAAACAGCTTCACTTGCAAGCAATCCGCGTTGCTTTGCTTCTTGCGGGATTGATCGAAGTCGTCCTTCGGCACACAATCCCAAAAGCGGCCGCTGCTTAGCGAGATGATATCCTCGGTCTTCTGAGATAACGTCCAACCAAGCGGCAGGTTGTAAAACCTGCCTGTTATGTCGATACGGCCGAACGTTGGAAAGCGTTGCACGCTGGGAGTTACATCACTCGTTGGCCCACGATCGATATTGTTGGCGTGATTGAGCGCAACATAGGTTCGAGAGCTTCGTGTGCTCAGAAGCGCGCGCACCGGCTCCATGAGCTCACCGAACATGAAGGAACCGTGATCTCCGAACTGACCGCTCACGAGCGACAACAGATAAATCCGGAATTTTGGCGCGTCAGAGGTGCCCCTGATACTGTTGAGCCGCTCAATCAAATCGAGCGCGGTCTCTATTCCCGAATTCTCGACATATCCGCCGTCGACCAGACGCGCCTGCGGATTGGCGGTCACGCAATCATTCTTCAAGGGCACTGTCGCGGCCGGCGTCACCCATGGAAACCGCGCGCTCATAAACGCCGCAGCGCTCAGCGGAATCCGCAGCGAGTGGCTCTTGACGGTTTGATCGACCCCGGTGCCCGCGCGCTCAAGGCTCGAGAGAATACAAAGGTCTTTGTCCTTCGCGTGGAGTGGATCGATATCGAAGGGAGAGATGACAACGCGCTTGCCACTACCGGCGTCTGTCGTGTTCAACAGCAGCGCCGGCATATTGTTGGAAGGTGTCCAATGTGACTGAAAGTCGGCCTTTAGCAGATTGGATTGCTCGCCGGTGCCCTTTTGGGCCTTGAGCATTCTGTCCGCAGCATTCTCCAGCGTGTATTCCAGAAAACGCGCGCGATCAAAACTCGGAATAGCGACCGGAGAAAACAACTGGGTGAAATCGGTAAATAGAAAGCCGGCGACCAAGGGCGAGAGGAAATCGGTCTCCAAGACGCTTGCAACCCGCTGTTCCACCGGTCCAGAAGCATCGATATCCTCGGCCCGGCCGACGCCGGCCAGAAAGTCTGCGATCTTCGGGCATGTCTTTGCGTCGGGAGCGATCGCATCAAGTGGCGCATTGTCGGCGTGAAGCGCAGCCGCGAAAACTGCCGAACCGACGCTCCCCCCGGAAACGCCGCTTATCGCAAACAGATGTTGCCGAAATGCCGGACAGAGATCCTGCATCCTGGCCAGAAAGCGCGCCGCATTGTTGGCTGCGTAGATGCCGCCGCCTTGGGCAGCCACAATGAATACGGGATATTCTCCGAGCCTCTTGGCCTCAGCCACCCGCGGTTTTTGCAGAAGCCACTCACGAAATGCTTCAACTGCAGCAATGCGCTTTTCTTCCACTTGGCCGCTTGATTCCGCCGAGGTGCGCAGGCCGTGGCCATCGCTTCCGAACAAGGAGGCAACCAGGAACAAGCCCCCAAAGACAACCGGTATAAATGGGAAACTGAACCTGATCGTCAGTAGCGCAAAATGGGTGGTGAGACCAACCACGCACACCGTAAAGAGCGCGATCACGCCGAACGACCCGACGGATTGTGCAAGCCGGTCCGGAAGCACAACGAAGGCGCTCGTTAAAAGGGCGATGACGCCGATCGTGAGCGCGAGAAACCTGTAGCGGGTGAAATAGGCGTTGTTCGCCCGGCTCGCGAGCGCAATCGAACGACCTTTCGATCCCATCCGCCAAGCGAATACGACAAACGAGGCGAGCAGGATCAACATCGCGAACGCGAGGATGACCAGAATGTTCCGCTCGAAGGCGAGCGCCTGGTCCTGAATGCGGAAGATGCTTCCGACTTCCTCGACCTCTCCGATCTTTTCAACCGGCCGCGAGGCGAGTTGACCTGCCGCCGCGGCGATGATCGGCAGCGCTCCGAGCACAACGGGTGCAGCTTTTATATAGAAGGCCAGGCGACCCGTAGCGGGCGCGATATGAGGCAGGGTTGCGGCTGTAAGCTGAAAAGCGGCCGCCCAAATGGTCAGCGCAATTACACCAAGGGCGATGAACTCCTTGACGGTTACCCACCCAATGTCGTCCGCGGCTATCCGGTAGAGCTCCTGAATCTGATCCGGCAGGTACAGCAAAACTGAAATGACCACCGACAGAACGATGATCCACCGGAGGTTGCGCAACAATGAAAAGAGCTGCTCGCGCACAGTCATCGCGTCAATTTCCCCATGCTGTCTACGGAGATGGCCCTGAGCAATAAAATAGGCTTGTATTCCAGAAATTCGTACCGGCTCTCATCGAAAGAATTACGCCGCCGATTCAGGGCGTCCCAGCAACAAATTGACGAGGGAGACGCTATTGGCGCCCGCTAAAAATCGAGAACTGAACCTGTAGTAGTGGCGCGATTTATCGATATATTCCGTTGGACGGTCAAGAGATTTTCGTTGCGGATTGCCAAAAACGTGACTTCGATGTTTTCCACTTCGACCCATCCACTTGGCGCATTTTTTATTCACTCATTCGCATGGGACGCAAAAAAGCCGCACCATCGCCCGCTTCCCTCTGTGTTGGTGCCGACTGGTATTCATGGGTTGTTGATCGACGTCTCTCTCAAACGCTAATGAGGATTCAGACGCGTTCGAGAGCGGCAGCTTCTTGAAGCTTTCTTTCGAGGTCGTGATACTTACACCCCGCGATGTGGCGGCCGGACGTGTGCGATCGGGACCAGAGCCTCAATGACAGGATACCGGTAGCTGCGGACTATCGTTGGTCTCGATCGATCAGTTTGTATAGTTGTGATTTTGTGCCCCTTGCATCAATGCACATGAACATTTGGCGCTGGTCGCGGCCACTTCGCTCTTGAACAGAGGTAACGTTGGCATCTGCGCTGGCGCGCCTGACCGCTACAATCCGAAGACGGCGCGAACCGAGCATGCGGCGAGCTTCCCGCCAATGTCATTTAAGTGACAAAAGCAGCCAGATATAGGAGGCGGCGGTCCTGTCGGATCACCCGCGTGGCGAGCCGCTTCGCTCGAAGAGCCGGCCTAGCTAGGTGTCGCGTCCAGGGTTGTGGGGCCCGAGAACACGTTGGTGCAATCAGTCACGCTCGCCTATTCAGTGCAGCGCGAGGACTTTTCCAGAAGAACTCTCCGGCTGCTGAGACTTTCGCAGCAGCTCTCATCTATCTGTCCCTGGCGATGCACGATAAGGAGCGGAAGCGCCCCAAGTCTGACAACTGCTCAAGATGCCGATGCTTCTTACGCCGGTTGGAAGGTCTAACTCTACACTTGGCGTCCGTGGCACTTTTTGAACTTTTTGCCGGACCCACAAAAGCACTTTGCGTTGACCGGATACTTTCCGATCGGACGAGGAAATTGCCACTGCGGAGGCGGGGCCTTCAATTTGAGACCAGCTACTATTTCGCGCTGAGCTTGCAGTTCATTACGTCCTTGCGGCGAGAGACCCTGCTCATAGGGCATAAGACGAGCCATCTCGGCGTCAGCCGCAGCGAATTTGCCGGCATAGGCAAGCGCAACTGCGTAGTGGCTTCGAACCGGAATGACATGGCCCATCAGATTTTTGCTACGAATGGCGGGAAGCAAATTGCGCTCAAACACATCGAGGGCGCCATCGTAGTCAAATCGGCTCAGAAATTCGTCAGCTAAATCCTGTCCGACGCGAACGAAGGAATCTAACGCGTTTGCCATGGAGTAGAACTTCATGGCGTGAATGCGAGAAAGCCCAGAAAACGTTTCCATCCGATTGAGGGCCATAGCATGAAGATCGAGCGTATCCGCCAAGTGCTTGAGATCGTCAGCTTGGCTTTCCCCATCCTTCAGCAGCGGCATCAATTTGTCCGGATTGGTTCCGATTACCATCTCCGGAGTTAACCCGAGCAGATCAAAATACTCAGGAATTAGAGCGCTCGTTATGTTCGAACAATCTGAATAATCTTTGAGAGAAAAGAGGGCGCGTGCGAAATTGTATTTGGCGATACGAAGGTAATTTGGCTCATCCGGGACAGCGTTGATAACGTGTTCCATGGCCTCGTGAGCGCGGTTTGAATAACCATTCCTCGCATAGTTGTTGACACGTTTCATTGCGAGTGCCGTTCTCGCGATCCCAGGTTGTTGGCTTCGATGAGTTCCTCCATCAATGCGAGCCGTCGACCGAGAAGCGTGAGGTCTCCTTTCTTGAAATCTGCGAAAGCCAGTCCGTCCAGCGCCCAAAAGCGGTCGATGGCTTTCGTCTCGGGTGAACCTGCGAGATTTTCGAGATAAGCGGCAACCTCCGTCATATAGCCGAGTTCATGAAACAGCTCGTCCGTCGCCATGTCGATCAGCGGCTCGGTGTCTCCAAGAGCGACAAACATACGGAGCAATAGCGAAACGCGCTGCATCGATTTCTTTTTGGGCAGTTGATCGACGAGCAAGTTCTTGATGGCTAATTGTGCTCGACGACCCTCGTCGGGCCCAAGATCGTCCAGGTAGGAATTCCCAAGCAGCCGCATCGCGTCATGAACTTTGAAGTGGTCGACGCCAAAAACCTGCGCGGCACCCGCGACCTGCAGCTTCCGCAAAAGCGTTGCCGTGTTCCGCTCGCTGAAGCTATAGGCGTCGCTCAATACTGCTACCGCCTCGGATCGACTCAGTGGCACGTCAAATAGGCTTAGCGCACCGATCGCGCGACGATCGCTATCTCCAAACTGCTCAAAGACACGCGATAAGATTAGCTCTTGTGCAGTTTCCACGGCATGCGTCCGCCCCTCCAACTCGCCGCAAAACCGAGCTACGTCTCCTTCGTAATGATTCGCGGAAATTTGAAGCGCGTTTTGGACGTACAGCGGCAGGCCCGCCGTCAGCACCTGCAATCTTTGGTAGGCGGAGTAGTCGCCTTTACATCCGAGAAACGATCCTTCGGCGGCGATGGTCTCATTCGTCCATCCACCCAAACTTTCGGGAACGACATTGAGGATCGCCTGCAACACCCCCACTGCCGGCCCAGGTTGCGCGAGCAGGACAAAATGAACGTGGGGCGCTAGGTCGATTAAGGAACGAACATCTTCATGGGATACACGATGAACATTGTCGATCACGACAGTTGCGCGCACATCAATGTCGGTCAGATTTTTGCCGATCGCGAATAATATCTGCGGGCTGGTCGCGCCCGGAAACAGTATCTCGCCGAGTTTTCCGCCAGACCTAGAGAACAGACGCGCTGCAAGCTCCCGCGCCACGGTCGAGACGAGAGCCGTGCTGGGAACTTCACTCGCATTGAAGTACGCCAGCGCGTGTGTGGCATGAAGTGCCGTCTGGGAAACCCAGGAGGTCTTACCTGCGCCCGAGAAGCCGGTGATCAGCCGGACGCGAGCGGACGAAATCAGTGGTGGCTCGCTGTCCTGCGGGCGGTAGCGCAGCGGGGGCGCAGGAAAATCCTGCAGCTGAATGACCAGTTGCTCGAAAATACCCGGCAGCTCCGCCGTCTCAAAAGTATGATCGGCGTGCGGCGCGAGCCCCGCCGCTGCGTGCATGACTCTGCCAGCAAGCTTCCAGACAAGCGTCTCCGGGGCCAGCATCGCGAATGGCAGCGACCGAGCCAGGTCACAGCAGGCTGCGAACATGGAATTGACGTCGACTTGCGGAGCCGGAAGGCCTTTGCCGGTCGCCAAGGGACCACCAGGCCAAAGAACCGCAACATCCGCCGGCCAGCCTGGCTCGGCAAGGCGCTCTTTCAGCTGAGGACCGGGCGAGACGTTTGCAATGATTGCAAAAAAGGGACGTCCTTTACGGCGCCCCGCTGCATGCTCCTTGCGTATCGCAGCGAAACGGTCCAGTGCATCGTCGATATCGCCGAAGACGAGCGAGGCTCGTCGGGTCTTAACCTGAAGGTAGACTTGGCGATCAACACCTATGAGCTCGATATCCTCGTCGTGCTCCACTACGACTTTAGTCGCGCCACTTTTTGCTGCACCGAACAAACAGGCTGCGGCGTAAAGATGTTGGTAGAGAAAGCCGCGGTGAACGGCTTCAATGCGGACGACCTGGCGGCTATCCAGAGCTGCGACGACATTGTTGGCGGCTATCGGCATGAACAATCTCTGTCTGAAGTAGACGTTGATCGGTCACGATTCGGGCCGGCCGTCAAATTGCGTGCAATATAATCGATTGTTTCCTTACATTGAGGTCGTTCCGGTCGAGAAAAATGTTCGGAGCGCGTAGTGTGCGATAGCGAAAGCAATTGAATCCTAACTCTGAGCCTTAAACTTCTCTTGACGCGAATCCTTGCACGACGTTTTGTCCATGAATTCCATGGCCGGGTTGCCAGCGTGACCCGACGCAACTTATCGTGTTTAAATGCCAAATATCAAATTGCTAGAAGCACAATGGCTTTCGGACGTAAAACAGGCCGTCGCTTTTGCTGAAAAGTCGTTCGGAGAAGACGTCGTCTCGACGCGAAACGCCCTTTACGCCCTATGGCGGACGGTCGACCAGTCTCCGGGCTCGATTCGCGATCTTTTCCGACAGTTCAAGGAAGAGGACCTGGCAAAGGCAGCCGAGGACATCACCGCCAAAGAGCTCTTCACCAACCTACCGCTAGTAGTTGGCTCAGTCGCCGAGCGAACTAAGCTCCTCTATGCTCTTGCAGTTAGAATAAGGGCGCTTGAAGCAGCGCTTCACGAGATCTCTGGTGACGAGCCCATCCGTCATGAGAACCAATGTCTCGCGACATATGGAAAGGCCGAAGCCTTCATCCTTCTGAGGAAACCACGGCACCGGACTGCAGCGACCAAGCAATCATTTCGCAGGAGAGGGCTAGTGTCCTCCCGCGTTTTCCCGCGCCTGATCAAAGGTTATCGGGTAAGGCTCCTTCTGCCAGACGATCCGCGAGGACGGAAACGCGCTGCGGCGCGGCAGGCGCTCTCGTTTGGAGCTGGGCTGTTTGAGAACATGAAGTTTGACGTTGGTCACGATACTGATGGCTTCTTCATTCGGGACGTCAGTATCCCAGGGCAGCTCGCCACCATTCGCGATCACATTGCTGTCGCATCTAGCTCGGAATGTCACGGCATCGTCTATCCGGAGCTTACGATCACGCGCGACACACTGCTGCAGATCCGGGACGCGATCGGAACGGGCGAATGGAAATGTGACCTCAGCGTGTTGGTGGCCGGTTCGCGTCACGAAGAGATCGAAAAACAACGGTTTAACATCTGCTCGATCCTAAGCGGCTACGGAGAGGAGATTGCACAACACCGAAAGCTTCTTCAGTACAGCGATGGGGATCAAGTTGAGTCGATCCAGCTTGGGGACGAGCTTCAGATCCTGATCCTGCCCGACGCGATATTCGCATTCGGCATTTGCCTAGACTTTTGCAATACGAGTGAGGATCCGCCTTATGCCGATCTCGACGTGGATTATGTCTTGGTCCCCTCGTGCGGAAACGAGCGAACGATGTCGGGCCACGTCAGAAGATCCGCTGAATATATGGATAAACAGAAGACACGGACACTTGTTGTGCAGCAATTCTATTCGGAGCGTGCCACGGGCGACGAGCCCTTGGGCTACGTTTTGGCAAGGTGCGACGATCTGACGATCCAGGTCAAAGACTTGGAAAAGTGCAATCCATGGGAGATTTACAATATTTGAAGATACTTTACATATGGACTACTGGAACGAGTACCCATATTAAAGCGTCTTCAAGTGTCGCCTGATAAAGATCGATCATTCGGAAAAGTGAGCAATTTCAATGTCTTACGCAACCGGAACAATCGAATTTGACCGGCTTCTGGACACTATCGCGAGCGCCCAGGCCAATCCTGACGAGGTTTTTCCTCGGTTGCGCGATACCTTCCTAGAGTTGTCTAAGGCGACGAAAGATGCCGGATCGGCCGACGAGGCGGTCTACACCGCGTTCCGGAACGCGGTTTGGACCTTCGTGGCAAGTGGAGATAAGGGCCCGCGTCTCGACCGTTGGGCCGACCTCATTCTTCGTGTCCGTCAGCTTTTGCGAGCACGCCAATCGGCGATAGCCGAGAGGCTAACCACGCTCGCGGATTTTCTGGAGACATCCAGCAACGTTGCCAGTGAGAGCGGAAAGCTAAAACTCGGAAAGCACCATCTTCAGGTTCTAAGCTTGCTGCAGAAGAGCAAGGGTGAGTGCTCACGCGCCGAGCTTTTGAAGGAGATTGGTCTGAGGGATTCCAACTTCTCTCACATACTTTCAAAGCTCGCCGCGACAAGGCTCGTTGATCGCATTCCCATCGGTCGGGAAGCCACTATCCGCATCACCGAGGCGGGCAGAAAAGTTCTGGCCGATTACGGCAAGGTGCCCTCTCCTGCTCCAAACGAGACATTGCCATTCATTTGGACCCAGCCGGACTGCGCCATAGCGGCCGTCAGTTCGACCGATGGACTTGTGAGATGCAATGCTGCCTTTGCGTTGATACTGGAGACCAGCGTCGATCAGCTACGGAAGATGCCGGCGACGGTGTTCAGAGAAAGTCTGGCGGCGAAGGTTCAGAACTCTGATTTCGAGCTCAGTGAGATAACGAGCTTAGATGGATGCACGCGACGGCTTATCGAAAGGGAAGATGGAAACGATACGTACTGGCTTGCTTTTGACGTCACAGCTTATAAGCGTAAGATTGATGAACTAAAGAAGAGAGAGCGTGCTCTTTCGAGCGAACTGTCTGATCTAAGAGCCAAGGCTGCTGCCTCAAGAACGCCTGTGCACGCTCAGCAATACTACGGCGCGCCTGCTTCGTATGGTCTTGCCTGCATGATGCAGGAGTTGACACCCGACGTTATGACGCCGGTCAGGTCAATTGCGGCAATCGCACACTTTCTCAAAGTAAGCGCTCGCTTGAGGGAGCCAGAGAGAGACTATGTTTCTGCAATCATCACCAACGCTGACCATCTTAAGAATGTTTTAAGTGACATGATCGCGGTTGCGGATGCTGATGCACATGTGCAAGTCGCTGAACACTTTTATCCAAATACAATCGCGAAAGAGATTGCGAACAACTTTACCGTCTCTTCCAAAAGGCACGGATACACGATCGTTGTCGATCCCAGCGAGGACCATCTAGTGTTGGCAGACGGATACGCTTTCAAGGCTGCACTTCAAAGAACCGTTTCAGAAGTAATCAACGCGGTTCCTTCAGGAGCCAGCGTCGGAATTCAGACCAAGATGGATGCTGACGGAGTTGCAGTTCTGCTTGAAGCCAAGGACATGCATACGGCTAATCCGCACGCCTGGCCGAGCGCGTTTGCGCGTTGCCACGCCTATGTCAGCCAATTCGGTGCACGCCTTGATTTCGGCGGCTTTGACAATGGTGTTGCGCGGACAACTCTTCATTGGCCGTTGGAGCAGTTCAAAGTCAAATAAGAACGTGGCCGGCCTGGCTCTGAACTATTGGCTAGACGTTTTGCGGCGAGCAACTGTTCGCCGCAAACTAATTCATCGAACGAAACGTGATCAAAGCCTCAATGCGACTTTCGAAATTGAGATACGATGACTGATATGGCACGCGCCTACAATGTTCAGATCATACGACATGGTCGGTGCTAGAGTATGATGTTTTTATATGGAAACATAGCCTGAATTTTTGAAATAGTTGGCGCATTCCTCTTTGGAGAAGATATCGAGGAGTTCGCCGACCTTGCGCCAAGTTGCTTCGACATCACGTGTCTCCGCGGCTCGCATCAGGTGCTTGAGCTTGGCGAAGACCTGCTCGATCGGGTTGAGGTCGGGGCTATAGGGCGGCAGGAAGAGTAGATGCGCTCCTCTGTCGCGGATGGCGTTGCGGACAGATTTGCCTTTATGACTGCCGAGATTGTCGAGGATGACGATCTCGCCTTTTGCCAAGGTGGGCGCCAACACTTTCTCGACATAGAGCGTGAAGAGCTCACCGTTGATCGGGCCGTCGATGACCCAGGGCGCGCTGATCCGGTCGTGGCGCAGCGCTGCGATGAAGGTCATGGTCTTCCAGTGGCCAAAAGGCGCAGATGCTTCAAGACGCTGCCCACTCGGTCCCCAGCCGCGCAGTGGCGCCATGTTGGTTTTGATCCAAGTCTCGTCGATAAAGACCAGGCGTGAGGCCTCGATCCTGCCCTGATGGGCCTTCCAGCGCGTCCGTTTACGCGCGATATCGGGGCGGTCTTGTTCGGCGGGCCGGAGCGTTTTTTTTGAAGCTCAGCCCCTCGGCGTGAACGAACGTCCATACCGCCCGCACGTCTGTCTTGATCCCGCGCGCAGCCAGTTCCTGCGTCAGCTTCCGTAAAGTGAATGGTCCGGAGCGAATGCGTTTGCGCAGCCAGTCGGCGTTGGTGCCGGACAGAACCGGCTTCTTGTGACCGCCGATCTTGCCGGGAGAAACGCCTCCGGTCTCCCGCCGCAGATTCTTCCACTTCGTCACACAGGAAGGACTGATCTGAAGCGCTTCTGCAATCGAACGAACCGTCTCGCCAGCGTCAGCCCTCGCCAGAGCGAGTTCGCGAAGGTCTTCCGAATAGGGTCGCGTCATCCATGCTGGCCCCCGTTCCCCAGCATGGAGTTTGAATCAGAAATTGTCTCCTCTGGGAATCTTGAGGGTTCTGTGAGGTCGCGGGGCAAAGGCCAGCCGCGCGCGCGGTGGCGCGTGCGACCTCATAGAAGCCGGATTGAACGAAGCTACGGAGTTGTGGGCGCTATGGCGATAGTGCAGCTGGTCCAACTGCGGAGAAGGCGCGCCTGTGGTCGCCGCGCGTCGGCGCGATATTGATCGGACGTGAGCGGCGCCATTGCTTGGGCCGAGAGCGCGATGCCGCGAGCGATTTGCTGCGCTGTGATGCGCGGCCGAGTGACTGACAGGGTGAGCGGTGACGAGGGCGGGCACGGCGACATCGAACGTTGCCACCGAGAAGGTGATCCCGGAACGGGTGGATGGTGCAGGCGCTGGTCATGACGTGTCACAACGAAACGGATGGTCGCGCGGGCAGGCTCGCGGGACGACATCGACGCGCCGCATGGTGCCGCCACAATGCGGGCAGACGGGGATCTCACATTTGGTGTCGCCGGCTTCTTGATCAGTCGGAGCGTTACGAACGTCAAGGAGTTGACGGCAGAGGGCGATTCTATTGTTGCGTCCGCCATTGGCGAGGAAGCCATAGTGGCGGATGCGATGAAAGCCGTCCGGCAGGGTGTGCAGTAGAAAGCGCCGCATGACTCATCGGCATCAAGCGTCATCACTTTGGCTTTACGATTCTGCCGATAGTCCTTCCAGGAAAAGCTCACCTTGCCATCGGCAAGCGAGATCAGCCGACTGTTGGCGATGGCGACGCGATGCGTATAGCGGCCGAGATAAGCCAGCACCTGTTCGGGCCCGCCGAATGGCGGCTTGGCATAGACCACCCAGTCGGTCCGTCGCAATTGATCGAGGCGCTGGGCGAACGCGGCGGGATTGGCGAGATGGGTGAGATCGCCAAAGAAGCCCAACTCGCCGGCCGTGAAGGTAGCTTGCAGCTCTTGCAGGAACAGGCGGCGGAACAGCCGGGAGAGGACGCGCACCGGCAGGAAGAAGCCGGGCCGGCAAGCGACCCAGCGCGTGCCGTCGAGCGAAGGTCCACCACCAGGCACGACGCAGTGGGTATGCGGATGGTGTTGCAGCGTCTGGCCCCAGGTATGGAGGACGGCGGTCACTCCGAGCTGAGCGCCGAGATGCTTGGGGTGGGCTGCGATGGTGGTGAGCGTCTCGGCCGCGCAGCGGAACAGAATGGCATAGACCACCGCCTTGTTCTGGAAAGCAATCTCTCTGGCCGGCGCCGGCAACGTGAAAACGACGTGGAAGTACGGCACGGGAAGGAGTTCGGCTTGTCGCTCGGCAAGCCATTGCGCGCGCGCCGAGCCCTGGCACTTCGGGCAATGCCGATTGCGACAGGTAATGGGCGTCACCCATTACCTGTCTTATGGGCAAAGCCGGTAATGGGGAGCTGCCAATCGCGATCACCGTATTTTCCTGTGTATTGCCGCTCTCGAGCTCTCCATTACAAGTCGCCCGTGCGGCCCCGTTGGGTCGGCCACTGATGGCCGGTCACATACGGAGACGGACATGTTGGAGACGTACTTCTCGGCAGCGAAGATGCTGGGGCATCTGCGCAGTGGGCCGAGCGGGCCTTACCTTGACGGGTTTGCAGCGGCGCTGGAGCGGCAGGGCTATGGCCCGGAGATAGCGGTACGCTATTTGCGAGCGGCGGCTCACATCGGCCACGTTATGGCCGAGCAAGGCGCGGGCCTGACGGACGTTGATCTCGCCGCGTTCGGCGAGCACCTGCGCACTTGCCGGTGTCCACGCGCCAAAGGCGGCCGGCGCAACCACCACACCATCTACGGTGCCAGGCTCTTTCGTCGGCACCTCGTCGAGCTCGGCCTTTGCCGGTCCGCGGCCGTGGGGGCAGCACCCGCCGAGCCGCAGCTGGTCGCCGACTTCAAGACGTGGCTGCGCAAGCATCGCGGCGCATCCGATGCCACCGTCAGGCTCTACGCCCGCGACGCCGCGGGCCTGATGATGGAGCTTCGATCTGACCCGGACGGCTGGAGGCCGAACGATGTCCGCAGTTACTTCCTGGAGCGGGCGAGCAATAGCGGAGTGGCACGATCGAGAAGATGACGACGAGCCTGCGGGCCTTCCTGCGGTATCTCGCAGTCGCAGGCCGTTGTCAGGCAGGTCTCGACGGCGCCGTTCCAGCCTACGCTCATTGGCAGCTTGCCGACATGCCCCGGTATCTGTCGACCGAGCAGGTCGACCGGCTGATCGCTGCCTGTGACGGCGACGTCGGTGGGCGCCGGCGTGATCGTGCGATCGTACTTTTGTTGGTGCGCCTCGGCCTGCGGGCCGGTGACGTGGCGCAACTGCGTCTCGCGGATATCGAGTGGCAAACGGGATCGCTACGGGTCTGCGGCAAGTCGCGCTACGAGGTCCGGCTGCCGCTACCGCAAGACGTCGGGGATGCGATCGCCGCCTACCTCGAATGCCGGCCGTCTACCCGCCGGAACGATCTCTTGTTCCTGCGCACGATCGCGCCGTGCCGGCCATTCCGACGAGGCGACGGCATCTCGTCGGTGGTCAAGCGTATCATGAAGCGGGCCGACATCGTGGCGCCGGTCAAAGGGGCCCACGCTCTGCGGCACACCGCGGCGACCGAGATGCTGCGCCATGGCGTGCCGCTCGACAAGATCGGCCTCGTCCTTCGGCATCGCGGCATCGACACGACGGCCCATTACGCAAAGGCCGACGTCGCGCTGCTGAAGCAGGTTGCTCAGCCCTGGCCGGAGGCGCTCTGATGCTCGACGCCATCGAGACCTATCTCGCGCTCCGCCGCACCACGGGCTTCGCGATGTCGACCGCGGAGTACCTGCTGAAGAGCTTTGCCGCCTTCGCGGCCGAGCGCGGACAAACGTACGTCGAGACAAAAACAGCGATCGACTGGGCCGCGCTCGGACCATCCGTCGCGCAACGCGATGCACGGCTCAGAGCCGTCTGTCGCTTCGTACGCCATGTCCAGGTGGAGGACGTCGGGCACGAGCTGCCGCCGGCAAATCACTTCGGCGCCCGCAAGAAACGTCGCACGCCGCACATCTACACGACAGACGAGATCAGTCGGCTGGTCGAAGCCGCGCTGCGGCTTCGGCCAACGCGCGGCTTGCGCCCGCACACGCAAGCGACCTTGATCGCGCTGCTCTCATCCACCGGGCTCAGGATCTCCGAAGCCCTGAAGCTGACGATCGCGGATGTGACCCGCGACGGTCTGCTGATCCGCGAGACCAAGTTCCGCAAGACGCGACTGGTGCCGCTGCACGACACGGCGGTCGCCGGCTTGCAGCGATACCTGGCACGTCGCGGGCCCGGCTCAGACGATGATCCGGTCTTCATCGACAAGCGCGGTCGGCCGCTACGCTACATTGCCGTCAAGGAGACCTTCGACAGGCTGGTCGACAAGGCTGGCATCAGATCGACGTCGGCTCGCCGTCCTCGCCTGCACGATCTCCGGCACACGTTTGCGGTGCGCGCGCTGCAAGTCAGCCCTACCGGCCGAGGCCGGTGCGGGGCGCACATGGCGGCACTCGCGACCTACATGGGTCACGTTAACATCTATGCGACCTACTGGTATCTCGAGGCCACGCCCGACCTCTTGCGCGATGTCGCCATGGCCAGCGAAACGTTCATGTCCGAGGGGAGGTCAGCATGACGCCGATCGCTCCCCTCATCGAGACGTTCCTGCGCGACACCCTCGCTTGCCAGCGGGGCGCCAGCCGGCACACGAGGGACTCCTATGCCTCGAGCTTCCAGCTGCTGTTCGTGTTCGCCGCCGACCGGCTCAAGGACAAACCTTCGGCGCTGACGCTCGAACAGATCGATGCCGGGCTCGTCAGCACCTTCCTTGAGCATCTTGAGGACGAGCGCAAAAAACGCGGCCGTGACGCGCAACGTTCGCCTGGCGGCGATCAAGTCGTTCTTCCGCTTCCTCGAGTACCGGCAGCCGGCGGCGCTCGAGCAGATCCGCCGTGTACTGGCGATCCCGTTCAAGAAAACTGATACGCGCCTGGTGCCCTACCTTCTGCGCGAAGAGCTCCAAGCCGTGCTCGACGCTCCCGATCCGGCGACACGCGATGGCATCCGCGATCGCGCAATGCTGCACGTGGCCGTCTGCGCAGGGCTGCGCGTCTCCGAACTGACGGGCCTCAAGGTCGATGACATCGACCTGCCTTCGATGAGCATCCGCGTGCTCGGCAAGGGACGCCGGGAGCGGACGCTGCCGTTGTGGAAGCCGGCGGCCGCCGCACTGCGTGCCTGGCTGGCCATCCGCGGGCAGGTCGCGACACCTGCGGCGCGGCGTCTTCCAGCCCACCGACCAGCTGATCGAACTCCTCAGGCGTACCTCGTAATGGAGAGGGGGTTGGCGGTGATTGGTGCAGGAGCGCGATCAAATTGCCGCCAGCTCCCCATTACCGGCTTTGCCCATAAGACAGGAGTTGTAGGCGATGCGAGCGGCACCGCAGTCGTCGCATTGCTCGACGTGGCCGCCGAGCACGGCCGTCCGGCATGCCGTGATCGCGCCCATGACGCGCCGCTCGACGCGGCCCAGATGCCCGGCACGGGCTTGCCGAAACGCTTCGCCGTGGCGGCGGAAGATATCCGCCACTTCCAGAACCGGAGCCATCAGGTCCGCTCAGCCGGGCGGCACGACCTCCAGGCGAAGCCGGTCAAGCGGACTTGGCGTATTGCTGATGGTCTTAGTGGCGACTTGGGTATAGCGCGCCGTGCTGGCCAGACTGGCATGGCCGAGCAGCACCTGGATGATGCGCACGTCGGCCCCATTCTCCAGAAGATGGGTCGCGAAGGTGTGCCGCAGCGTATGCACTGTCACCGACTTGCTCAAGCCGGCCGCCGCACAGGCTGAACGGCACGCGGCATGCAGCACGTTCGGGACGAGCGGACGCTCGTCGTCGCGACCGGGAAACAGCCATCGCTTTGGCCGAGTGAGCCGCCAATACGTCCGCAGAATCCTCAAAAGCTGCGGCGAGAGCATAACGTAACGGTCCTTGCCGCCCTTGCCGTGCTCGACCCGGATCAACATCCGTTGGCTATCAATGTCGACAACCTTCAAGAGGACCACTTCCGATACGCGCAAGCCTGCGGCATAGACGGTGGTCAACGCGGTACGGCTCTTTAGGCTTGGGATTGCTTCCAGGAAGCGAACGACCTCGTCGGCGCTCAGCACGACCGGCAGTTTGCGCGGTTTACGCGCATAGGCGATGCGCTCCGGAACGGCGTCATGACCAAGCGTCACACCGTAGAAGAACCGCAGCGCGCAGACGATCTGGTTCAGCGCCGGCCAGGACATCCCTATCGCAACCAGATGAACCTGGAAGGCACGGATATCCTCCAGGTCAAGGCGGTCCGGGGAACGACCGAAATATCGGCTCAACTTCGCTACGGCGTTGAGGTAGGATTGCTGCGTCGCCGGTGACAGATTGCGGACCGTCATGTCCTCGATCATGCGGCGGCGAAGTGGGCTGATCTCAGCCATCGGAAAACCTCCTGTCTCTAAAGGGTTGGGCTTCGAAAACCCGCAATCCTCTCAGACAGGAGGCAATCCTTGCTATGACTCCCTACATGCCGCGCCAGCGGCTTCGTTCAATCCCGATTCCGGTAAAAACAACATGCTCTAGCAGAAAGTGAGACTAGGATTTGAGCCGATATCAGCCCGAAGGAGCCAGTGCATTCTACAGAGTTTTGCATCGGCGAGCCCGAGTGTAGGCAGATAACGTGTAGCTACCGGCGCGACGTTTTGTACCGGCCAAGGTGCGCACACGCTCGTTGGGCGGTGCTCCAATGACGTCACAAGGGTACGATTCGTACAGAACCAGCTAAACACTCGCCGCTGAGAATTTGCCACCGCTCTCTCATCCGTATCGTTCTGGCGAAGGCGACTTGCGCGTTTTGATGGAGATTGAAGAAATAGGCGTTTGACCAACCTCTTCGGAGGACACCATCTCCCGGACCACCGAATAGAGGCGTCATTGGCGGAGCCGAGGGACTCGCCGGCTGGATGGGAACAACGTCAACACGCTAGGCCTTTCGCAGAAGCTGCATACGAAGTAGAGTTCCGTGATTTGGCAACCAGGTTGTTTGGGGAGTGGCAGATGAGGTTCGTCGCTGGCGCTCAAAAACAGATTTCAACTTTCATCTCTCATAGCGCGGAAAACAATGACGAGGCTCAATATTACGAAACGCTCCTAAAGAATGCTGGCTTTTCGGCATTTCAATACAGCCACGGCCTCCATTTCGGAGACCGAATGAGCGTACTGAGAGATAAAATTCGAGAGTGCAGTTTTTTTATTCTCGTGGTCAGTGATTACTCGATGAAATCGGAGTGGGTTCAGCGCGAGCTGGGTCTGGCTGTGTCCCTGCGGCGCCGAAACAGCGGCTACCGACCGATTATCATTCCGCTCTATGCGGCAGGTGGGCGCAGCTGGCAAAGAGAAGGGCGTCCAACCCATTTCCCCACGCGACACTTTGATACCGGGACATTGGCTGAACCGTTTAGCCTATCGGACATCCGCGGCTTGGATAAGCACGCCAGCCCCATCGCGGACAGTGATGACAAGCTCGTCTCTTTGATGAAACCAAATGTGCTTGTAACGAGACTCGATTTCAACGACGCGGCGACATTTGACGATACAGGTGTATTCGATCTGTATGAGGATATCTTCCCAGAGATCGAACAAGACGATCGGGACGATATTGTTCGTTGGGTCTTACGCACTGATCTCGGGCAGAAAAGGAGTTTCGTATTATCTGGAAAGACAGAGCTTTCATACAGACTGGACTCCCGCTATTTCATTTTGTGTCTTGCTGATCGAGCCATCGGACTTGGATTTTTTACTTACGACCACTCCAACAAACTGATCTACGGAAACTATATCGCGGTACAGCAGTGCTGGCGTAGCGGCGATATTGCGCATGCATTCTTCGATGAAATCATGAAAATTCTCGAGGGGCTATTCCCGAAGTATCAAGGCATGGTCTTTGAGGTTGAGAGATTTCAAAAAGCCAAGCTCGAGAAAATAGTATCGGGACTGGAACAATCAGGCTCCCGATTGATAGAAGATCGCGACGACCAAAATGAAATTCGAAAATTCTTGAGAGTTGCTTGGTACTACAAATTGGACTGCTACTGCTTCTTCGATCGAACAATCGCCGAGCCCTTGGTCTGCCGCTCTCCGAGCCTTGACCCCAGCCGCAATCAAGACGATTGGGCGAGCGATGAGGAGGACTATTGGATCATGTGGTATCAGCGGCCCGGATCAATGCTTGATCATGCGAAGGCGAAGCAACTCTGGGTAAAGGCACTCAACAGCATCTATCTTGAAATTCTAGCTAAGTCACTGTCCGAGTGCCATGCTGAGAACGGCCAAGAATATTGGAACTACGCTGCGGCTATTGTGGAGAAAACCCTACGAGAATCGGAAACGAAAGATATCGTTTTCAAGAAATATCTCGATCGCAAAGATAGTCCGCTACTTCGCCGATTGACAAAGCTCAAGCTTCATCTTCCGATCTGATTGCGGCAGCGTACTCATAGCCGCGAGAACTCTGGAATCCGCAACCGAAGCTCCCTGGTTGGGCGAAGCTTCCGCGAAGGCGACCTGCTTCTGAACACGCGGTGCGCTCGTCACGTCCGGGTGTCTCCCTCGTCGGCGCCGTGGATTCAGGCTTTTGGGCAGGCTGTTGTTCATCGAATGCGTCGCTTCACGACCGTGTGCTTAAATTATGCGTGAAGAAGCGTAAAAGATCCTAAACGCCCGAGTTCGACGTGCGTTCCGATCGCTCACGCGCCGAAGACAGGCTTCTCCTTTAATGGGTGCGAATTGCCTTCGAAAACTCGCGCCGCCTGCCGAACGACGATCTCCCAGAGAAAGCGGTTGCCGTCGCACACGGTCTGAAGCGTTTGGCCGAGCAGATCGCTAACATTACTAGTGTCCCCGATGCTCTGCAGGCCCTTTCGATCTCGATCGAGCCGCCCGTCTCGTCCTTCGCCGCCTTATCCCATTTCCCTATGGACTCTTGGGAAATACTCTCGAAATCGGCGAGTGAGATGCCGTATAGTCGCGCGATACGCGTACAAGGGGGCTTCTCGGTGCACGACAGTTCGGTGGAAAGAGCCAGATGGCTCCGCGATTTGCTGCGCTTTCTGCCTCTGCGCAGCCAATTCGTGCTCTCCGGCAATACCCGGGACCTTCAGATCCACGAGGTCGGTCCGGGCGAGGTGACCGCAGCGCCGCTATCGAGGGTCCTGCCAGACCATTTAAAGGCAGCTGGTTATGGGCGGATCATCTGGTTCGATCTTCTGAACGGATTTCGGGACGTCGAGCCCGCCGACGGAAGTTACCTCACTCAATTGGGTCTAGTGCCGACCAATGGCACTGCGGCAGGCGGGATCGACCTTCTGTCGACCACGCTTGAACGGCACGTCACGGCTGAAGGCCAGCCCTCCGTCCTGGTCGTGGACTTCGCCTCGAGACTGGTCGCACGAAACGACGCATTATCACCTGCCGAGCACCAGCTTTTCTCCCGGGCGCTGATCCTGTCTCACGCGGCGCGGGCGCGTCCGGCAGGCGACAAACGCCTGCCCTTCTTCAATACGGTCGTCTGGATCGTCGACAAGGAGGGTGATCTGCCCGATTGGTTCCTGATCGGAAACCCAAAGGTCAGACACGTCCCGATCGGGCGACCGGATCATCTGGCGAGGCGGAGCATGATCCGCTCCCTTGTTCGCGGTCTACCCGGCGCGCAGAACGCGGACCAATCGGACCTAGAAAAGTGTACGCATGGCTTCGTTGACGAGACTGAAGGCCTGCTGTTGCTCGACGTCAGCGCGGTCGCGCAGCTCGCCCGCAGCGAAGGCGTGCAGTTCGATCGGATCGCCGACGCCGTGCGGCGCTTCAAAGTGGGCGTGACTGAGGATCCCTGGCGCAAGATCAGCCGCGACAAGATCACTTCGGGTGAAGCCTTCGTCAGACGCCGCGTCAAGGGACAGTCCCACGCAGTCACGCATATGCTTGATATCGTCAAGCGCGCGGTGACCGGGATCGGACAATCGCCGCGCGGCGGCCGGCCAAGAGGTGTCGTCTTTCTTGCCGGGCCGACCGGCGTCGGCAAGACGGAACTCGCCAAGACCATCACCAGCCTGCTGTTCGGCGATGAATCCGCGTATATCCGCTTCGACATGTCAGAGTTTAGCGCCGAGCACTCCGACCAGCGACTGATCGGCGCACCGCCCGGCTATATCGGATATGATGTCGGCGGCGAGCTCACCAACGCGATCCGTGAAAAGCCGTTCAGCGTCGTCCTGTTCGATGAGATCGAGAAGGCTCATCCGAGGATACTTGACAAATTCCTGCAGGTTCTTGACGACGGCGTCCTTACCTCCGGACGAGGCGATCGCGTCTATTTCTCCGAAGCGTTCATTGTCTTCACCTCGAATCTAGGCATCTATGTACCGGGACCGTCCGGCGAGAGAATTGCCAACGTCACGCCCGAAGAGAGTTTCGAAGCGGTACGCAGCAAGGTCCGAGGCGAGATCGAAAGGCACTTCAAGCAAGTCCTCAACCGGCCCGAGATATTGAACCGGATCGGAGAGAACGTCATCGTTTTCGACTTTATCCGGCCCGAGGTCGCAAATGAGATATTCGATTCAATGGTCGACAATCTGCTCAGGGACGTCAGCTCGCTGGGCTATGAGGTGAGTTTGAGCGAAGCTGCGCGCGAGGTCCTTCGCGGCCTGTGCCTTTCTGATCTTTCAAACGGCGGCCGAGGCATCCGCAACCAAGTCGAATCTCACCTCATCAACCCGCTCTCGCGGGCTCTGTTCGATGGGGAAGCGGAAACGAGACGCAGATATAGGATCGAAGCGGTCCGCCCCGGGCCATCGACCTCGATTGATCTCGTGAGCGAGCAGTCCTCATGAGCACGATGGTCAATCTATCGCGCATCCATTTCCCGATAACGACCCTGGGGCCTGGCCGCAGGATCGGAATCTGGTTTCAAGGCTGCTCGATCCGTTGCCCAGGATGCATCTCCATGGACACATGGGCGCAGGGGCGCGGAACAACGACCATAACAGAAGTCATCAAGGCCGTTTCACCGTGGCTATCGACCGCCGACGGGATCACGATTTCGGGTGGAGAGCCTTTTGACCAGCGTGAGGCCTTGTTCGACCTTCTAACAGAACTTCGCGCTCGCACGAAGGCCGACATCCTCGTGTTTAGCGGCTACCCCTGGGCCACGATCTGCGAAGCGCTCGCCAGCTCGCCTCCTCTCATCGACGCGGTTGTTTCCGGGCCGTTCAATATCGATGAGACGCAAACCCTTGCGCTTCGTGGCAGCGACAATCAAGAGCTGCACCTCCTAACGCCGTTGGGCCATACTCGGTTCGCCAGTTTCGAGCGTCGCATCGACGAAACAGACCGCACCTTCGATGTCATGTTCGACGACGATGGCGACGTCTGGCTTGCCGGCATTCCCGCGCGCGGCGACTTCCGCCGCCTGCGACATATTCTTGAAGACGGCGGATCAACGCTTGGAACTTCGGAAGATACCCGTTTCCCTTCTCTTTAGAAATTTGATGATGATCAGACTTTGCCCGAACTGCGCTACCGAACGGCCTGTCACCGAAATCTTCTGCGAAGGCTCGTTGAATGGACAGACCTGCGGCTGGGACCTGTCGGCCGTCGATATAACCGCTCCCGGCTTGACGAGACCGAAGCCTAGTCCGCGGGTAACGTCGCCATCGAAAGACCCTACCTGCCGAAATGGTCATCGGGGCTCGGCCGGCGACCTGGTTTGCGGTTTCTGCGGCGAGCCGATCATCGAACGCGACGAGCCGCCCTCACCAGCCGAACCTCTTCCGGCGCCGGAGCCTCCGCCAGACACTGAGACGGTCGTCGACGGTTGGCATTTGCAGGATCGGATTGCCTCATCCAGCGCGGTTCGCGAGCGCTTCGTCGCAACCCGCGCCCAAGACGGACAACGTGGAATACTCACACTTTATGCGGCCGGCTCGGAGCCGGACCGGGCGATCTATGATTTGCTCGTAAAGCTTCCTCGAGATCACGTCCCCGAATTCTTCGCAACCGGCCGCTGGCAAGAGCGCGCCTACGAGGTCGCGGAGGAATTCAAGGGCGGCACTCTTGCGGATTTTGCCGTCGATCCTGCCGATCCGGCGTCCATTGCAACGTTGGTGGGCGAGCTCGCCAAGGCCGTTCACGCTCTCACCGAAGCCGGATTGCGACACAGGGATCTGCGCCCTTCCGTCGTCTTCGTGCGGTCAAAAGAGCCACTCGACCTTGTCATCGGCGGCTTCGGATCGGCACGGCTGTCCGAATTCGACCTCGATATTGTGTCTCCGCTCGAAACCACCCGTTATATGGCGCCCGAGGCAATCGCCGGCGGCGTAGCTCCAGCTTCCGACTGGTGGAGCATGGGGATGATCCTGCTGGAGAAGATCACCCAGGGTGGCTGCTTCGAAGGCATCAATGAGCAGGCCTTTCTGATCCACATTCTCACCAACGGCGTACACCTGCCCGAAAACCTGGATGAGCGGATCAACACCTTGCTGCGGGGCCTGTTGGCCCGTGACAGGCGTCAGCGCTGGCAGTGGAAGGAAGTTCAGGCATGGCTGCGCGGAGAGAGCGTATCAGCACCAGCGACTGAGGCAGCGGGCGAGAAAGAGGGGCAAAGCTCGATCTCTCTGGGTGGAAAGCAATATCGCTCCGCAAACATGTTCGCATTGGCGGCGGCGGAAGCTGGGAATTGGGACCAAGCCAAGGCCCTCGTCCTCAGGGGCGCGGTTGCAAGTTGGGCTTCGGAAGCCGGCTTCGAAGCGGCGGTTGCGGCCGCTCTTCGGCAAATTCTGCGGACCGAAGAGCTTCAGGAGGATTTGAAGCTTTCCATCTCTTTGAAGGCGCTCAATCCTTCGATGCCGCTGATCGTCAGGGGCAATATCGTCACCCCGGGTTGGCTACTCGATCACCCGATCGACGGTTACACTCTCATTACGGGGCCGGCCCCCGACCTGCTCCGGAAAATCGATCCGGACGATTGGCTTTGGCGTCTGAAGGTCCGCTCGGACGCGGTTCGAAAGCGATTGGCCCAACTCGAAATCGCGGTCGAGGAGGATGCTTTGCGCGTCCATCTTCTGTCGACCTCGATGGCTCGCTTGGCCGCCCTCTGGGAAGAGCGGCGAAGGCTCTTCCCCGATAGCGACCATGCCGGCGTTGCCACCCTCACCGAGCGCCGCATCTCGGCGGAAGAAGACCTCATCATCCTGCTCAGCGCGACGTCGAACCAGTTCCGCTCCGCCTCCGGGGTCATCGAAGAAGCAGAAAAAGAAGCGTCCACGGCAGGGCTGGGCAGCTTTTCGGCCGAGGAGGCGATGGAACTGCTTGGCCGGCCGCGTCGCGAGATCTACCAGGCAATTGACGAGCGCATTCAAAACTTTGCCAGATGCGGCATTCAGCAAGTCGACGAGTGGGCGGATCAGTTTCGCCTCGACAGACGGATGCCGCTTGGGCGCGCGCTCGCCCTTCTCTGTGTGGAACTAGACGCCTGGAGACCGCTTCCAAAGCAAGGCTATGTGTCCACCATCCTCAACTTCTTCGCCAAGCGGATTTCGGGCGGGGTCTTGCGCGGGCCGCTGACGCGGATGCTGATCGGCAAGTCGACCAGGATCGACCTCACAGAGCTCGATACGTCCAGGGTGCCGGCGGCTGAGATTCTCGATCAACTGATTGGTCGCACGAGCCGGACCGTGAATCTCGATCCGGCGGCTTTCGCCGATGACGATGGCCTTGAGCGTAGGCTCCGATCGCTGCATTCCCACGCGCTGCTCTACAAGCGTGACACCGGCATCGATGGCCTGTTCATGGGATTTCCGTTCCTGATCATGCGCGATCAGCGGCCGAACGCCAGACCCCGGATCGCCCCGGTCCTGCTATGGCCGGTGCGCATCAATCCGGAGGTCGGAAACCGCGGTCATGTGACTTTAAGTTATGGACGCGAGAAAAATCCGGACACGGAGATCGAGCACGTTCTCGTCAACCCGGCGCTCGAAGCCATGCTCGGCATCCCCGAGGCGAGACGTTGGCAAGAAGCCGCCAACGAGCTCCTGACCCATGCAAGCCTGTCCGTCCAGGCGGTGATGGATGCATTCAGCCGATTGGCCGAGCCGGCCGGCAATGAATTGACGGCCCTTCCCGGAAAAGACGTTGACGTCGGCGTCCAAGAGCGTCAGCTGGTGCCAGCAGCCGTGCTGTTCCACCTGGCCTTCATGGGCCAGGTGGTGATGAAGGATCTTGAGACGCTCCGGGGCTTGCCCCCGACCGCGACGGCACTCGAGGCCGCCCTGCGCCTGAACGAACAGCAGGCGACGCCTTCGGCATCCCCGCCGGTGAAAGAGGCCGACCGGTATTTTACCGCGGATAGCGATCCCTCGCAGGAGGCGGCCGTCCTCGAAGCACGTCAGGCGCCGGGACTGGTGATCGAAGGGCCTCCCGGAACCGGCAAGAGCCAGACCATCGTCAACATGGTCGCGGACGCGATCGGCACGGGAAAATCGCTTCTCGTGATCTGCCAGAAGCAAGCCGCCCTGGAGGTGGTCCGCAAGCGCTTGGACAAGGAACGCCTGACGGACCGCTTCGTCATGATCACCGACGCCAATCGCGACCGCGAGCCGATCGTCGGCGCAATCCGTTCGCAGGTGCAGGCTTTGCACAATCTGTCGCCTGGAGGATCTCCGGCCTGGAAGCGCGAGCGCGATCGCCTGGCCGCGCGCATCGAGACGCTCGAGATGGAGTTGGACCGCCGCCAGATCGCGCTTCATTCCGTGGACGATCGGACCGGATTGTCCTATCGAAGCCTGCTCGGCGAACTGCTCGAGATCGAAGAAGGCAGGAGCAAGCCGATCGACGCGCCTGAACTCCGTTCCTTACTGGCTGATCTACATCCAGCGGACGTGGCGACGATCGAGGAGAATTGCGGTCCGCTCGCGAAATTCTGGCTGGCGTCGAAATTCGAAGACAATCCCCTGTCCGCCCTCAAGCCGTTTAATCCCGATCGAGGAACCGCCGCCGCCCTCGCCTCGCATCTGCAAGCATTTTTGCAAGCCGACGCCCGGCGGGAGCAGACCGATGCTGAGACGTCGAACTGCCTGAAAATATCGGATGCGGCGGAACTTCGCTCTTGGCTTGCCGAAGCGGACGAGCTCCGCTCGATCAGCGATTCAGTCTGCGCAAATCTCGCTCGACTGCGGCCGCTGTTTCGGAACGTCGAGGATGGGACATCGGAGGCTACGCGTATTCTCGAGGGCTTGTCAGCGATTAAAGAAATCTTCTCATCGCTCGACGGTCCATCCTACAAGCCGAACTTTTGCTCCAAGCTCATCGCCTTCGATGAGGAAGAGCTCTGCTCCGCTGGAGAGCTCGCGGGTCAAGTCCGCTTGCCGGCACGCGCCATACAATGGATCAACCCGCTCCATTGGCTACGAACGCGCCGTGTACGCCAGCTCCTTGCCTCATTGCAGCTCCCGCAAGATAACGACGCCATCGGCTCGTTGTATTATGCGGTCGAACTCGAATTGGCCATACGCCAACCAAGGCGCGAATTAGAGCAATATTTCACAATCCTGTTCGGCCGCGCCCCCGATCTGGACGTGTCGCCCGGCAAGCTCGCCGACTTCGCCGAGCGCCTTGGCTCGTTCCTCAATGGTCTGGGCGGCCACAATTCGCTCATCGATCGGTGCCCGAGCCGGCTTGAGCTCGATAGGACGTTGTCCGCCGGAACGACCGAAGAGCTCGGCACGTTCTTTGAGCGGGCTGATCTTGCGCTCACCAGGCATGACACGCGAGAGGAGAGCCGCGCCGCCTTGGAGCGGCTCAAGACCTATTTCGACGAACTGTGGCTCGGATCGAGACGCTCGGCGATCGAGAATGGCTGCTCCAATGCGAGCGCCATTGACCAGATCGTACAGGTCCTGCCGATGCTCAATAACTACCAGGAATATCGGCTTCGATCTTCGCGGCTGGACGACAAGGAGCGCGCCATCTTCGCAACACTCAGGTCCAGGGAGTCCGAGCTTTCGGAACTGGCTTCCGAAGGCCTCGACGCCTGCATTCGCGCCACCATAGGCCGCGAGGCCCGTTTGGCGTGGAAGGCCGGTATGGAGAGCGTGAATACTGACGTGTTGTTCGACGCCGACGAGCTCGATGCGAAGGTAAAATCGCTCGCGGAAGCCGACGCGCAGATCAGGCAGTACAATCGGGATCTTCTCGTCCAAGGCATCGATGCGACAAGAGTGCGTCCGACGACGGAGTGGGATGCAATCACGAGGCTACGCGGGCCAAGAGCACTAAGATTGCGCGAATTCATCGATCGCGCCGCTCCGCTTGGTCTTTTCGCGCTCCGGCCGGTCTGGCTCATGACACCGGATGTCGCAAGCCGCGTTCTGCAACCGCGCGCCGGACTCTTCGATACCGTCATCTTTGACGAGGCTTCGCAGATGCCGGTTGAATATGCCCTGCCCGCCCTGTTCCGAAGCAGACTCGTTGTCGTCAGCGGCGACGAAAAGCAGATGCCGCCGACCTCCTTCTTCGCCAGCAAGGTCGAGAACGATGAAGCGGCGATATTCGACGGCGAGGAACCTGAAGAAGGAGCCAGCGAGGAGGAACGCGAGGCCTTCGCGGAGACGTGGAATCGCAGAGAGATCAAGGATTGTCCCGACCTCCTCCAACTCGCCCGTTCCGTGCTTCGGACCCGTACTCTGCAGGTGCACTATCGTTCGAAATATCGAGAGCTGATTTCATTCTCGAATGCATCGTTCTACGCCAACGGTCTTAGCGTCCCCGTTCGCCATCCAGTAGAGACAATCCGCAGGCTCAAGCCGATCGAAGTGGTGCGCTCGGACGGTACTTACAAGGCCCAGACGAACCAAAAAGAAGCCAGCGATGTCGTGCAATACCTGTCCGAGCTTTGGCAGGATTCATCGCCACCGTCGGTCGGCGTCGTCACGTTCAACCGCAAGCAGGCCGACGCCATAGAAGATGCCTTGGAAGATCGCGCCGAAAACGATGCAGCGTTCCGAGAGGCGTTGATGCGCGAACGCGAACGTATCGAGCATGGCGAAGATATGGGCTTTTTCGTCAAGAACGTGGAGAATGTGCAAGGCGATGAGCGCGACATCATTGTTTTCTCCACGACCTTTGGCCGCAATGAGCACGGCGTCTTCCGCAAGACCTTCGGCGCGCTGGGGCACGCTGGAGGCGAGCGCCGCCTGAACGTTGCCGTGACGCGCGCAAGGGAGAAGGTGGTCATAGCGACATCCATGCCGATATCTGAGATATCGGACCTATTGACGAGGCGTAATGGGCCGAGGGTGCCGCGCGACTATCTGCAAGGCTACCTCGAATATGCCAGGACGGTATCTGATGGTCTTGCAGACTCCGGAAAGACGCTTCTGGACCGCATGGTCACCGAACAGCGCTCTCACCACGATTCTGGAAGTTATGAGGACGACGGCTTCACGAGGTCGGTCGAAGCATTCTTGGCGGCGAATGGCTATAAGCCCAGTCGGGCTCGTGACGGCGGCGCATTTAGCCTTGATTTCGCCGTGACCGATCCCCGAACCGGCCTCTACGCGATCGGCGTGGAATGCGACGCGCCCCGACATCGATTGCTTCAAAGAGCGCGTGCTCGCGAAATCTGGCGTCCCAACGTGTTGGGAAGAACCGTTCCTTATGTCCATAGGGTTTCGTCCTATGCTTGGACTCATGCCGGAGACGCCGAACGGCTGCGGCTCAAGAATGCTGTCGAACAGGCGCTGCGTGGGGGAGGATTGCAATGAGCGGACCGAAAGCATTCAGGATCGTTACCCGAGCCGAGATTATCGCCATCTGCCACCGCAACCTGGCGCGGCTTGACGCGGCGATCGAAAGCTGGACGTCCGCCGGCAGGCGCAACGGGACGACTGAGCAGAAGGATATCGATAAGGTCACAGGCCGGCGGGATGAGCTTCGTCGCCTGCTCGAGGCCGATCGTTTCGCCGAGCTCCAGAAGCAGGTCGCCGCCGAAATTGGCTTTCTTCAGGCGGATTTCGAGCGCCGGGTCGAAAGAGCTGCCGAAATTGTGGCCCGTTCGAAGCGCGACCTGAGACGCTCGAAAGCAGCAGCCGAGGCGCTGCTACAAAGACTGCAAGCTCTGAAAGTCGAAATTCCCGCCGACATTCGAAGCGAGCTCAGTGGTTTGGCGGCATCTTCCGAGCGCCTGGAAGCGGCCATGGCAAAGGCGCTGTTGCTGCTTCCTTCTCAGGCGGCACATGTTACCGCGACAGACCGCCAACGCGAGCTTGCCACTCGCCTGGACGCCGGCGAGCGCCGTGCGACCCTGCGGGAATGGATTGCCGGGCAGGCTCAGGAGATGGAGGACCCCGCCCTGGGGCGCGTCGATGCTCTTCTCGGCGAATTGCGCGGGCTCGGTATCGATTCCTCCCCATTCTCGGACCGTGTCGCGCTCTTGGAAACGGAGCCGCCGGCTCGAAGATCGCTTGTCGCCGACAGCCTTCTGTTGGACCTGACCGCGGCTGTGAAGGATGGCCGCGCCAGGGCGCGGCTAGCGGACGAGCTCCGGGCGCGACGCGCCGAGCTTTCAGCGATGCAGTCAGCCGAGGCTACCTCGCTGCTGAGCGAAATCGAGCACACACTCACCTCGCCATCGCCCAGCAACGGGCAAGAACTCGTCAAACGCGCCGACTTTCTCATCGAGGAAGAATTCAAGGCGATGGCCGCCGCGGAGCGCAGGCGCGCGGTGCTCGAAGGTCTTGCCGGCCTGGGATATGAGGTATCGGAGGAAATGGCGACCGCTTGGGTCCAGAATGGCCAGGTCGTCCTGCGTAAGGCGGCCAATCCTGGCTACGGGGTAGAACTGTTGGGCGGATCGAGATCGGATCTCCTCCAGGTGCGCGCCGTGGGGATCGGCAGCTCGGCCGATGCTCGCGATGCGAATCGTGACCGCGACATGGAAACGATCTGGTGCGGCGAGTTCGATCGCCTGAAGGCGTTGGTCGCGAAAGCAGGCGGGAACATTGCGATGGAATTCGCAAGGCCGGTCGGTCAATTTCCTCTGAAGATCGTGTCAGATCCGGGTGCAAGCCACGAGGCGGCGGTTGCCGAACGATCCTATCTGTCACGACCAGTGAACCGGCCGAACTAGCAATTTGTAAAAAAGCCAGTTGCACTCTCACGGAGATCTCGCAATGTCCGCGAAGATCTCACTGCCCGAACTATGTCCTTTGCACGGTCGAGAGCTGTCGCGGAACTCCTTCAGGCACGTCGGTCGCTTGCCGCTCTAGGCAACTATATGCTCGCATTGGCTCAAGCGGCGGTCTCATCGCTTGGTCCTGCCGTTGCAGAAGGGTTCCTCCTTCGTCGAAGATGCTGAAGATAGTCCAGATGGCTGGGCAATCTGCTGACGAGCTCGCGCGTGCGATTCTGTACTTCTTGAAATGCCGCAAGGGCAGAACGCGCGTCAGCGTGCCGCAGAGTAGGTAGGCTGCAGAGGGGCCGATAGTTCAACCCAAGCAACATTACGGAGTAGGAGTAGAATTCGAAGCCGTGGTAGCAAGGGTTGATGCTCCTTTCATTCGGAAGCCGCTTCTTCCAAAGCTGAAGACGTTGGTCCACCGATGGAGGCACAAGGATTTCCTTCGTTGCCCGCCAAAACGGCGTGTCGACCCTATCGGAGGCGCGATAGTGAAGCACAAGAAAGTCGCGCACCGCGTCGATGCAATCGGCCATGACTCTATTGTAGTCGGCCACAACATCCGGCTCCGTGGTGACGCCGGTATAATGGCGCAGGAGCTCCTCGACTGACTGCAATAGACGTAGCCGGTGCCCACACGGGTAAGAGCGGAATGTTCCAGACCCAACCAGAGGATAGCGCAGTGGCAGAAGAGGGTTCGATATCGGATCTGTCGGCAGGATAAGGAACCTGCAACGCTACCGCGCGGTCGTTCAGCAAGACCTCCTGGAACGAAACGAACGGCTCCTGCAGCGCTTGATTGATGAGCAAACCGCGAAAACCGGTACAATCTACGTAAAGCGATCCTTTCACCGCGCCAGTTCTGCGCGTCCTAAGACAATCGATTGACCCATCTATCGACAGAAGCACGTCGTCGACATACTGATGGTGTCCGGCGAACGGAGAGCTCACGGCCCGTCCCGACCGGACTCGTCGCAAAGGCGCTTCGTGCCAACAGAAGGTGTATGCGCCGCGAGGGCTGCCTATGGCCGGAGGCTAGCCGATCCCCTCAAAGAGATTGTGAGCCTCGGCGAGCCGACCGACCTGCCGTTGGCGCGTGAGCCGGTGACTCTCTGCGTTCGATGGCAACGGAGCGACGATCATATCCCGGCGCTCATACCGGGGTCGCTGCCACACGAGACGGCGTAGAAGCCGCCGCTAGAGTAGATCGGCACAGCATCGGGAGAACCTTGACGTTCGGCGGAAGTCGGAGCGGCCAGGTGGATAAGGGTACGTAGCAGTGTTTTCTCC
>NZ_JACMYP010000059.1 GCF_020889705.1 Bradyrhizobium altum
CATAGCCTACGCTGCCAGCGATGGTGCCTTCGAATTCGTCGTTGCCGACGCCGGACGAGGGGTGCTCGCGAGCCTGCGGGAAAATCCCAAATTTGCCGGTCTCGAAGACTCAGGCGCAGCATTGCGGGTCGCTGCGTCCGACGGTGCCTCGCGGCACAACCGCAGCACGGGTCACGGCTACGGGATCGGTCAGTTGTTTCGCGCCCTGGCTCACGATGCCGCCGAGCTAAGGTTTCGCAGCGGTGATCACGCTCTACGGCTCTGGGGCGACGCCCCGAGCCTCAAAGGGCAGGTCGAGTTGTCGCAAAAGGCCTGGCTGAACGGCCTCTCCATTTCCGTTCGCTGCGCGCCGGATGCGGCGCGGCGGCGGACGTAGTGGGGGCCTTCCAGATACCTCATGGGAAGCGCGCACGAGCGCGACATTGTGTGCCAGAAGGTCGTCGATCGGCGCGCCTTTCGGGGTTGGGAACTTCGCCCATTTGAGGCGCCCGGATTCGGTCAGATAGGCACGTTGCCGCCGCATGGTGCGGGAAAACGCCTCGGTCTCAATCAGAGAGACCTTGTCGAAGTGGCGCTGCAAGACGCCGAGCCTGCGACCGCCGCCACGAATAACGAGCGCGAGCGGACGATCGGTGCGGTCAGCGAGCGCGCAAAGCTGTGCGATATGCCAGTCGAACCGCTCGCCCCGACCGCAGCCGGTCGCGAACTCGAAGGCGAGGATCTCGATCTCGGGACGTTCGGCGATAAGGTTGCCCCACCGGACGTAATCGTGCCGCGTGCGTGCGTTGATATGCAGCGCAGTCCGCAGGCCTGCGGCGGCCATCTCCGTCCAGGCGAGCAGGATCCGCTTCATGCCGTGGAGATTGTCGGTGCGCGGCACGTCGGTCAGCACGCTGTAGTTCGGCGTGCTGATGAGCGCGATACCGAGCGCCTTCAGGGCTGCGAGAATCGCGCCACGTTCCTTCAGCTCCCACCAGCGTTCGATCGGATTATCCTTGTCGACACCAGACACGACAATTGTCGCACCTTCGATGATGCGGAAACGATCGGCAAGGTCGGCAAAAGAGGTAGCATGCGGCTTGCCGGTAGCCAGATTGATGAGCTCATAGAGCGACAACGCGACCACCGGCTCGTCAAGGCGCGACACACGCCGATAGCCATGATCAACGAAGGGCACGACCGTCGGCAGGTCGGGAACGCCGTTCGCCGCAACGCGCGGCGCGTTCTCGAAACCCAGGCCACGCACTTCGCGCATGCGCGCGACGAAAAGGCCAGGATTGAAGCGACAGACCATGTCGCACTTGCTCTTGTCCTTGCACGAGCAGAGGTCACGGCAGTCGAGGATGCCCGCGTCGGTGTGAACGCCGCCACAGCGATCGCGTTCGAGGCAGGTGGGGCAGCCCAACGACTGCGCGTGCTGCGTCGTATCGTCCCAAAGCCGCTCTGGATGTGGGAAGCGACGTGATGGTTCGTGGGACGGCCGATCGTTCATTTTACGCTGATCTCCGCGGTATCGCCGAATAATCCGACGCGCTGGATCACGCCTTCGGCGTAACCGCCGCTATCCGCGATGGCGGCGATCATTTCGGACGAGGGATTGGCGACGTGTCCGACCGCGCGTAAGCCATCGCTGACGGTGAGGCCGCCGGGCGCGGTCTGGACGATCAATGTGTCGCCCGCCTTTAGAGGGCAACTGGCATCAAGTTGGGCGGTCACCGTGCGCGCCGTCTCGGACATGGTCAGTTCGAACAATGTCGGCAATTTCAGGCGGTCGAGACCCCCGTTCCAGCGTTTGCGCCAGGGTTTGCCAGTCTGCGCGCGGATGTAGTCGAGACCCATCAGGCAATCTCCAGAAGGGGACTGAACGACTTGGATTTGCCCTGCTTGCGTTCGACGAGCAGGCCCTTGGATGCGAGCGCGGACAGCCGGTTGTTCCAGGCCGTGGGTCCGATCCGCTGGTCGGTGAAGCGGGCGGCAAGTTCGGGAGCCGTGATGGTGCCGAGTTCGAGCGCCAAATCAAAGGTCGAGCGCTGGGCCGGATCGAGCTCGCCGATTAGCTGGGCACGGACGACGGTATCGCCCGCGTCAAGTTCGCAGCTCCAGAGGACGTCGCTGCGGGCCCGGACAAAGAAATCAAGCTCCTCGGCGACGGCCTGCTGGAGATTCGCAACGACAGGATAGACATTGCGCGGTGACTGCCGGGCATAGTCGCGGAAACCAATCACGGCCTCGCGGAGGAACGAAGCAGTGGCGATCTCGATCTGTGCGAAATCCAGGAACGCCGGCGTCGGGGCTTCCGACGAGGGCGTTGCTGCGATCAGGGCACTCAGCAGCTTGCGTCCCGGAATGGCGCCCGCGAGGACAGTTTGGCCGCCCATGAGGTCGAATAGTCGGTGTCGCAATTTCATTATCCTCACTTTATGCAAGTGAAGATGATGAACAAACCTTGTGCCGTCAAGAGTGACCCGGCGCGCTGAGCGGTTTTCCCCAACTTTCCGGCAGGAGGAATTGGGCGGCGAGGTTGAAGCGTACTTTGGACCGGCGGCTCGGATTTTCCGAAAAGCCAGCCGTCTGATCTTCAAAGCTAAGCTGCTGTCTTGCAGCGCATCCAGCTGCGATGCTCGTCCACACCACATGGTGCGCACACAATTCGCCCCGTCACTCGGGCCCGAGCCGCAATTAGTCAGAATTCGGTCGATTGACGATCAAGGTGTGAAGCAGCACCTTCTGCTTCATTCCTCTTCGTCGGTGTCAACGTCATCGAAGATCGACCGCGAACTTGGATTTGTAACGTTTTCACTGCTTCGATTGTAGTAGTCGCCGTGCTCGGGCTCATCTGATCCGCGAGTGTCGAGAGCCGAAATTGCCTCGTCGACGTACGCGAGAGCACTCTCGATCCGGGAGGCAACATCAATATCGTCCGCCATAGCAATTCTAAATTCAGCAAGCGCGCTTCTGAGAGGTTCAAAGTAATCTCCCGGTGTCTCGCGCGAGGAATAATTGTCTTTCCAGTTTTCGACCTCGATGTCGATGAAGGGAAGCGTGTGGTCGCGGAAATCGGCAAGGATCTGCTGTATCTCCTCCTCCGTCAGGAACGAGACGATGCGGCGGTCAAGAAATCCCGCATCAGGCGTTTGGATAGCCAATTTGCGGACGGTCGCGGCATGCCTCAGCCTTTGATCTTCCGGCAGCAGACCGAATTCGTGAATGACATTCAGCAAGTCGATCGCTGATACCGCGTAGAAATAGGACATGACATCCAGCTCTCCCACAAACTCAGGGCAGCGCTCAAGAAAGAGTCGCAAGAATTCCTTGCCGCAGCGATTTGCGAGAAAGCTGTTTACCGGGCTTCGATTCTCACGCCGGCTATCGTGAAAGGCGACGATGCGTTTGATGAGCGCCTCGTAGCGATCTGCCGGGACCTCAACCTTTGTGCCGCCAATTCCGTCGGCTCCACACGACACCTCGGAAAACAATTCAGGGACGGGCGTTCCAGCCAGGTAAATGTCCATCAACTCGCGGTTTTCGGCCACGAGCGCGGCGAAGGCATCGAGGACGGTAGGGTGCTTTGCCCGCCATCCATACTGCCCCTTTTGCTTGACTTCGATGAGAAGGCTGCCATCCAGCGGCGCCAATGCAGCGCGAACGCTGGCCGGGCTTGCGCCTAGCAGGTCAATCGCATTCTCTTCCTCCGGCAGCAAAGCCACAGGGCTCGGCAGCCATCCACCGCGCATGAAGACAAGCGCGATAGCGGCGCGGCTTGAGGCGTCGAGAGTCCTTATCACCTCCTGCAGCAGTGGCACTGGTCGTGCGACAAAGTCATCGAGCCCGCCAGGACTAACCGACAGCTGTTTTGTGAAGGCAGGGTTGCCAAGGCGCCTTGCGATTTCCGGGCTGAAGCGCTCGTGAGCTGCTGCCACATCAAGATGCGGCTTCAGTCGCCGCTTGAATGCAATAGATTGAGGGCCAAGACGGATATGATTATAGAGGATTTGCTCTCGTTCATCTTTCGAGAGTTGCTCAACGCGAATAATGACCTGCGAGTCCTGGATGACGGGTAGGGCGGACTCTTTCAGAAAATTGCGCGCGTTCCTGTAGATGTAGTCACGCGACGTAAAGACAAATTTTGCGCCGCGCCGGATCGCCGCCCGAATATGAGGAAACGTTGCATTCCACTCTGACGTCATTTGCCAGTCGAGCTGAGTGGCGCCGAAGGCGTCGTCAACCCAGAAGAACTGCTTCTCATGAGGGTTCGATGTCGCCACGAAATCGGACGGCTCGCGCACTTTCACCGTAAAGCAATTCCATTCGTCCAGGGCTCCGAGCGCAAGGGCAGCGGCAATCGCCGACTTGCCGCAAGCCGGCTCGCCAATAAGAAGGACGAATCCGTGTTCGACAATTGCGCGCGCAGCGGCGCGGAATGCGTCGGTCATGACAAACTTGTTCATGTCATCGCCGAGCGAGCTGAGGATTTCTTGCGCCTGCTCGTAAGCGCGGTGGTCGAGGATTTGACCGAGATCACCGAGGCCGTACAGGCGCGGGATCAGCATGCGGAGGCGCGCCGACTCCCTGATGAACTGCGAGATCTGATCCGCACCATAAATGCGGCAGTGTTTCAGCCCGGGGATTGCTTCAAACGCAGCACGAATTGATTCATCGGCGGTACCGGTGAGCCGCATATTGGTGAAGATAAAGTAATTGTCCGCAAGCCCTCGCGCGGCGAGGCGAGTAGCCTTTTCGAGTTCATCCTTCAGCGAAGTCAGCGCCAAGTTGCGGCCGGGCTTCTGTGAGAATTTGCACTGGACCGTGAAGTTACCGGTGAATGTCTCGCCCTTGCTCGATGTCCAGGTGCCGTAGAAGGCTCCGTCGCGGCCACCGTCATGCGAGTCAAAGAAGCCCTGAACGGTTTGGCCCCAGACCTCGGATGCCACGGAAACGCACAACTGCTGAAACGCCTTCCAGCCTAGCGAATGCAGTTCATACGTGGCCGGAGCAGCAAAGGCGGTCGGTGCACTGGGACGAGTCATAGGATCAGGTGCTGGCCAGCTCAGCCATTTCGAACCTCTTCGCCATGGCGGGCGTCTCCGCCCAGGCGTCGCCGGGGATACGTTTTACAAATTCCGTAAATACCGTAACGAACGCGGCGCGCTCGGCTTCGGCATCAAAATCCTCGGCGTCGTCCGCGGCAAGTAGCGGGCGCACGTCGGCCAAAAACGATGGATCTTCCAGCTTCGCCCACATGCGCTCCTCGGCCTCGGCGCGAGAAATGGCTTGGCAGGAAGCACCTAGATATTTGCCGAACAGCTTCACGATGCGTGCGGCGTCCAGTTCGTCGAACAACGCAACAGCTTTGGCAAGGTCGACAAGGTCCCGGCCCTTGTCACGTTGGAGAAGCGCGCGGAGCTTCGTTGCCAGGATTTCCTCTCGGTTGAATGATGCAATGTCCGCCTTGTCATTGAACCAGGAATTCTTGACCTCGAACGGAAACGACTTTGCTCCGTCATAAGCAATGCGCTCTCGTGTAGCGATCTCGACTTTGACGCGGATCGGCTGCGAGGCGTTTTCATCTTCAGGCTTAATGGTGAAAGTAAGCCGAGGCCCTATCTCTCCGAGGTCGTAATGCGCCCGCCCCATCCATGGCTCCAGGACAGCCCGGAGATGGTCCAGAATTGGGCCCACGGGGCCTTCCGTCGTGCGCGTGAGATCTATGTCTTCCGAGTACCGATAGGCGCTTGGGAAGTGCAGCTTGTTTAGAGCGGTGCCTCCGCGGAACCGCAGTTCTTTCTTCAGATAATCATCCTTGAAGATTTCAACGAGCGCCCTGGATATGATGAGGTCTTGCTCGACCTGTCGATCTTCGGGCCATGGAGCCTTTTGACTCCATGCAACGATGTTCATGGCTGGAATCATTGATCGAGCTCCGGAAGGCGATGGACCAGCACATTCCAGCGTGTGTCACGTTCCGGCGGCTTGCGGGTCTTGCTACTACGCTTGGAAGGATCGAGTTCGACCCAGGGCAGCAGTTTTTCGTTTTGCAGGTAGGCGTGAAGTGAATCGGCTGCCTGGCTGTGTTTGACATAGTCGAGCAGGTATCCGAGGCGCTGGATAACGGACCGCTCAAAGGCGGGTGCCAATTTCTCGAGTTCGTGCGCCTTCATTTTGGCCCCGAGATCAGAAAGGACAGTGGCAATGCTGTCTATCGTTCCGGTCACATGCATATAGCGCAGCAGGTCGAGCCCGGTGAGTTCGGGCGACGACAGCTTGAAGCGGCCAGTATCGGTCTTGTGGTCGACGATCGCTCCCGAAAGAGCGCCTATGTCTTTTCGATAGAAAAAGGACAGGATTGAGCGGCCGGCGCGGATTTTGGGCATCCGTTTGTCGGTTACGGTTTGGAATTGCATGACCGCCTGGTGGGACGCGCCGTGTATCTCAGCCGCCTTGAGCAATCCGACATAATATGGGTGCCCCTCGTGTTCCATGAGATCGTCGATATACCACTGCGGTGGTGGAGCACCGCGCACCAAGTACTGTGGAGGGACGACGACGTAAAAGCCGTGCCGCGGGTTAAGAAGCTGGCCTTTCTTCTGCAAGCGTTTGGCGGCGGCCAGGAAGCCCCGCGAAGTTACCTCCAGTTCGGCGATCGCTTCGTCCCGCGTAAACGAGATCCGTCCACCGGCGAGCAGATCCGTTAGATAGGAAGCGAGAGTTCGGCGGCTTCGAAGCATCATGTATAAATATACCCATAAGGTGGGTATTTTTCAACACAAAGATATGTTATAAAATACATAGAAAGTGGTGTTTTTTATACATGGGGCTGTTCCAATTCCGGTGACTTACAGTCGCTCCATCGCAGACCAAGCCCGTGCCGGCCAACAATGCTTCTCCCGGAAGGCCAGTTATCCGCGTGCCGCGAGTTGGCGGCCACCGGGAGACCGCAATGAGCATTGTGACAGGTGACTTCGTTGCAATGCGCGCTTAGATTGAACAGGAAAATATTCGCAGATTTGGAAACGATTTAGAATGCCGCTTTCGCTAAAGCCGTCCACTACTACCGAATGCAATTTTTCTGAATGGTCGATTAACAAGAAAAGCCGTGCCAAGCTGGTTGAAGTTATCGCCTACCTGTATTTGCGACAGGAAGAAAACGCTCAGCGCGTGATCAATGCCTTGGAGCCGCGCCGACGGGCTTCAAAAGGCAAGGTCGTACAGAATGTCGTACGAAAGCTGACGGCTCCGCATGCGGAAGACGTAGAGCTGCGTCGGTCGGGCACCGACGCAGAGAAGGAAGCGGCGAAGCAGCGGATCGAGACGTCGATTATTCATCGCGACGGCCTCCTGTTCCAACATATCTCGTGGGTCGCCGCGAGAATGGCTCTTCCGAATGGCTATATGACTGCTCCCCATGTGCGGCAGGCGGATAAGGGCTTTGACGGTTTTATCGTCGAGCTGGATGGGAATGGACGCGAGATCAAGCGAATTGTGCTTTGCGAGGACAAGGCTTCGAAATCGCCCCGAGGCCTCATAAGGTCCAGCGTATGGCCCGAGATCGGGACTATTCTGAACGGTGATCGCGACGATGAGATCCTCGCAGACCTCGTAACACTGCTCAAGAGTGTCCCAAACATCGATCCCGAGACGGCGGTTGACGACGTCTTCTGGGAGGGCGCCCGCGAGTTCAGGGTTGCCGTTGCGACAGGCGAAGATCAGCGCAAGGCAGGGAATTTTCTGCACATCGTTGCCGGCTTTGAAGCCGTGGCCGGTGGGGTGCTCGAGTCACGTACGGCCGGCGTGTTGCCCTTCGACGACGTGCGGATCGGGTTAGCCCTCCTCGCAGGCGAGGTGGCGGCGAAAGTCGAGGAGATCGCCGGTGTTTGATCCAAGTTCTCGCGTTCTTCTACGTCAAGCACCGGACCTGCCTGGTCTGGACCCGGAAATATTGGACGAACTACTTACGGCCGCGCACATAGAGCTGGCCACAGTCCGCCTTCTGGGGGCATCTGCGATCGCAAGCGATGTGATCGACCGGGTGAGGCGCCTTGCTTCGACCTTCGAGGCCTATGTCGCACTCAATCTTCGACCAGAACAGACACGTGCCGCGGCTTTCGTCGCAGCGAGTGCTCATCAGATATTGAGCCGTGTCCGCGAAGCTGCATTAGACCGGCCGACGCTTGTTTCGGGGGATGCTGTTGGGTCGTCGATTTCGGCGACGCTCCTGTTCCTGATTGCCGACCGGGCGGCCGATGCTGCGGAAGTTGCAGGTCAACTTAGGGCCAGGGGCGAGCGGCGGGCGGTCCGACGATCTTTGATCCTCAGCCTTCGGGAGCTCGCAACCGGCAATCTAAACCCGATGATAGAACGTGACCTCGACGAAGACCTAATTCCACAGGGAGACAGCCGCGAAGTCGCCACCGACCTCCTTCTGCGGGAATGTACGTATGCTGTTCAGGAGCTCGGTCAGGAGGCGCGCGGGAGCGCCACTCCTGACACAGATGTCAGTTCAAGGCTGACCCGGGTCATCCGCCTGTCTGAGGCATCGGCACTAGAGTTCAAGCTTGGGCTTGAGGGAACGGTACATCACCAGTTTGCAGGGCCGCATCATCTGGCAACACTCTTGAGCCGCCTCATTGATGGCATGCAGGCTGCAATGCTGGTTCGGCTTCCGACACCGTCTGGTGCGCAGGCGAAGGCTTGGACCGACTGGCTCCTCTCGCAGGCGCAATCGCGCCCGTTTCTATGGATCAATCATCTGAAGGCGGTCAGGACCGGATACCTGAACCGCGGCAGATCGATGGTGATGACGTCTCCGACCGGTTCGGGAAAGACAACTCTATCTGTCCTGAAAATTGCAGCGACTTTGTGTGCGGGGGAGAGCGTCGTCTATCTGGCGCCAACGCATGCTCTGGTCGATCAGGTCGAAACGGACATGTCTGCCCAAATCGGGGGGCTGGAGGCGGTCAGCGTTGTTGAAGACGTTGCGCTCGAGGAGCTTGGGGAGAGGCTGCCACCATTCTCTGTAATGACGCCGGAGCGCTGCCTGGCCCTCTTGGGCTTCGCACCAGAGCTGTTCGACAAGGTAGGGCTTCTTGTATTCGACGAATTTCATCTCATCAGTGCGGACGATCCGAAGACCTCGTCGAAGGTGAGCGCGCGAGCGATCGACGCGATGCTGGCGCTCCTGACGTTTCTCCGCCATCGCAAGCAAGCGGACCTGCTGCTATTGTCTGCCATGGTCGCCAACGGCGCTGAAATCGCGCGTTGGCTGCGCAGTGTGACGGGAAGGGAGGTCGAGCCGTTCGACGATCCCTGGAAGCCAACACGACAACTTCGCTCTTGTGTCATCTATGACCGCTCTGACGTTGCTCAGGCCGCGAAAGAGGCATCGAAGGAGAAAACCAAGGCGGCACGGAGCCGGGTTCCTGCGCAACCTCTCGGACTCTTCTCGTTGATCTCCGGATGGCACCCCAAGAGGCCAGAGAAGCTGGTCGTGCAAGCGCTCACCGATCGACGGCCGCCGCTTTTGAAAAACGCCAGGGGCAAATTGACGTCGAACAGGAACGACGTCGCTGCGCAGATTGCAGCGGACTACGCGTCCGTCGGAAAGCGTGTAATTGTATTCTGCAACGATACCAAGGCATGTGGAAGCGTTGCAGATCAGATCAATGGACTGCTGGCACGGGCCACGATCGCGTTGGACGAGGCGCAGGAGGAGATGCGGAAGTCAGTTCTCAAAGATGTCGGATCGTCCGACGCCGCATTCGATCCCGCTGGGTGCAGGGCGGCCGTGCACCATGGCGATCTGCTACCCCTGGAGCGGAGGTTGACGGAAAGCGTTTTCCGGGTTCGCAGGGATACCGAAAGTGACGATCTGGGCCTTGATGTGGTCGCCGCGACATCCACCATTGCGCAAGGGTTGAACCTTCCGTGCGATGTTGTGATCCTCGCAGGTACGGACAGGAGCGCGGTTGATGACCCAAGTGGCAATCCCCGCACGGATCTGCGTCCTCACGAGATACTGAACGCGCTCGGAAGGGCCGGGCGCGCAGCATACGCTGCAACTGGTCTGGCAATCGTTATACCCGCACAGCCGATTGGTGTAGAGCGATCGAACCTTGCTCTACCGGCCGAAGGAATCTTGAAGACGGTCTTTTCCGAGCAGGATGCCTGTGAGGAAATCTATGATCCGGTCGAGTTGCTGCTCGATCAGATTGAGGTATCCGCCGATTTCGATCCGAAAGTGCAATCGATCATCCGGCGTTTATCGGCTGTCACAACGGCAGGCGAGAGCGGCTTTGACGATATTGTCCGTCGCTCTCTGGGGTTCTTCCGGCTAAAAGAAGCTGATGCTCAAGGAGCGGATAGATGGCTCCAACGCTGCCGTAGCGCGCTCAAGGCTGCCGAGGAGCAACTGGAAGATCCGCCAGTTCTCGACTGGCAACGGGAAATCGGTGTCCGGAACGGTATTCCCCCAAGACTCATCGAGCGATTCGGGGAGGCGCTTGATCAGGCACCGGTTGACAAGACCACAACCGAAGACTGGATCAAATGGTTGCTCGATGTCGTGGCTGAACAACCCTTGGATTTGACGATCTTTGTCAGGGAAGCAGCCCTCGAGTCGGTCTTCGGCCGAGCCTACACGAATACGACAATGCCCAAAGCCACAGCCAAGCGCATATTGGATGCGCTTCAGACGTTGGTCTCGATGTGGTGCGGAGGACGCACGCTTGTTGAGATTGAGGCTTGGCTCCTCACCTTCATTCGGACGCACGAGGGAGAGGTTAAACAACAGGCAAATCAATCGTCCACGGCGCAGCGTGCCCGCCGTTTCGCCATACGCATTGCCCCTGATTTCGGCTTCCTCTGTGGCGTGCTTGGACAGATCGTCGCCCATAAGGCTGCAAAAGGGGAAGGGACCATGCTTCCGATCATCGACATGCTGCCCCAAATGGTGAGAGCCGGGGACTACGATCGCCATCATGCCGCCTTGAGGCAAATTACAACCGCCGCTTCGCGGGTCGAAACGTTTGAGGCATGTCTCGCGCTACGCGGGCATTTCAAGGCTGGACCATCCGCAGAAATGGACGTTGTAAGAAATGAAGTCACGGCCGCGATGTTGTTTCGGTCGTTTATGGGCTTGAACGGCGAGGAATAGAGATTTCAAGAAGGGGTTGCGGAACGGTTGGAAGATGACGGCTTCGCCGAATTGCCTTGCGGCGAAATTCGGTTCTTCAAATGCGCTGATTATCTTTCCGACAACGAGAAAGCCGTTCGGCTTCAAGGGAGGGAAGGTCCTGAGCGATCGCACCGCAATAGTCGAGCAGAACGAGGCAATCCGACTGATCGACAAACAAATCGAGCTTCACGGCGAGGCAATTGGGAAGCATCTGGCACAGTATGATGCGCGCAGTGCGCTGCCGACTTGGCATGGAACCATTCGTGACATCGAGGAATTCATCAATGTCATTCTCTGCGGCGACATCGATGACGAGAAGTCCCTTCGGTTGATGCGCCTGCCGGTCGGCGCCGGGCTGGCCGCAAACCCGAATGTGGCTCTTCTGGCGAGAGACCTGGTGGCGCCATACTACGGCGAGGCGGTGGCAAAGCGATTCATGATCACCATGCTGCGGGTCACTCGCACGATGGTTGGGTTTCTATCGGATGGTCGTAGTCTCGGCGACAGCTCTCAAGTCTATAGCGTCGCCGACGCCGCGGGTTATTTCCAATCGCGCCGTCGGCATTTCGTCTCGTTGCTGTACATGATGCCTGAGGTCTGTTCGGGGACGCGGCCGCTTGCTCCGGAAATGGCGTTCAATGAGCTTCTGCCGCTCGTTGAGCATTGCTGCATCTCGTTTACAAGCTGGAGCTGGAAAGGCGTTCTTGCAGAGGTATTTAAGGACTTTACCCTGGTTGCAGATAAACGGGGAGCCTATCCCAGCCACGAATATGATGCCCTGGAGGGCGTGTTCCTGGAGCCGGAGCGCGTCAGCCTCGTTGACATACATCAGCAACGTGGCGGCGACCTGACGCCGACCCGCGCCGAACCTCAGGACCCTGCCAAGATCTTCTCGGCGCCGGAACTCCGCAACAACGTGCGCTTCATCCAGGCCGCCTACGATGCCTTCGGTCTGAACGACCATGAGTACTCGGCCTTGTCGCTCCTTGTGACTGCGTTCTCCCGCTACTGTGAGGACGATTACTTCATCAGAATCGAAGTAGGAAAATTTCGTTCGATGCTGGCGGCTCAGACGGTATTCCCGTCATTAGAGCTCGAGGGCATGTTGCTCGGTGGCGATGCTGATTTCAAACAAGCAAGCAACAGCTTCATACCGTTTCTTCCCTTTGGGGAATTCGTAGAGAGCAACGTCAACCTGCTGACGCGTTTCCTAAATGCGTTCAAGAATGTCCATTTGGGTAGCCGCAAGCGCTTCCAGATCCACGCAGGCTTCATTTTCGAGCAAAAGGTGGCGGCTGACTTGTCCGAATTGGGATTCGCGGTCACGGGCATCAAGCGGATCAACCGTGCGGAGTTCGACGTCGTGACCGTTCGTGGCGATACGATCTACAATTTTCAATGCAAGAATAATTGGATTGATCTTAGCAAGCTCGAGACCGACCGGCGGCTCCTCGCGCGCTATAATCGATCGCTCGACCGCTACTATCGGTCGGCCCTCGCCAAGGAGAAAAATAGAGAAGGACTGCTGTTGAGCGAACTCCGCCTGGCCAAAATCGAGCACTATGTGATCAGCCGCTTCCCGGTTATCACGGAGAATCTCCGTGTCATCAGCTATAACCGGCTTGTCAGGAAGGTGAGCCAAATGTGAGGTGCCGCGGTCCTTGCGTCTGCTCATCGTGCACTTCGGGGCGAGTGCTAGAGTGGATAAGAGCGATTCCAATTATTGCAATCTATGTATGGCCGCTGGGCTACTGGCACTACTCGGCATTCTTGGCACCATCATTTATCTCGCCTCTACAGGGCACGATAATGTCACCATCGCCGTGGCTGGCCTCGGAGCAGCAGGCATTGTTTCCGCCTTTGTGAATGCGCGTTGGGTGTCGAAAGAATAACCCCCGTAGAAACTCCCGCTTGCACTCGACCGTTGGTTGTAAGATCATCTGCGTTTCAAAGAGGTCTTACAATGCAAGTCGATTTCAGCGGAGTCATCACCGGCTTTGACGGCGTCCCGCTTGGAGGCTTTTTCCAGTTTAGTTCGGACGGATCATTTGGAATTTGCGTCGCGGACAACGACGGCACGAGAGCGACACTTGCGCTTCCGACGCCACATTCCAAGAACCACACGATCTGGATCCAGACCGGCGGTTTGACGCATCAACCGCTCATCTACTTTCCCGACGCCGTGCTGCGGCCGAAGCAATCAAGTTGCGCGCCTCATGCCATTGGATCCGGACTGATTTGCGCTGGCGCTCAACATTTCATTCGCGGGCACGAAACACAATTCCTGCACAAGACTTTTGATGTCGACAGCGGGTTGATCGCCTCTGTGGCTGATCACGAAGCTGTGCTGTTCTCCGAGTGGTCTGCCGGGCAAGTCGTCGATGGCGAGTTTGAAGAACTCTATTCCTTTCCACCGAACAAGGCACCCTAGCGTCTCCGGCCGCCGTAAAGCGGGCGTCTAAAATGAGCTTCGATGCGTTTTGCAGCTGGGTGAAGCCAGAATTAAGAGCGCTCCGTTGTGGGGATCGCATAGTCGAGGCATGGCTTACGGGAAGTCGATCTCCCGCGTCCTCGAAATCTCCCAGAATGGACAGTGACTGGGATGTCCTGTTGGTGCTGCGCGACGAGAAATCGATAGGCGAGTCCGGGCCGCTAATCCATGACCGATTGATGGCGCCCGATGGAAATGTAGTTGAGATATTGAGATCAGACCTGGACAGCTGGAACGTCCCAAATCCAAATCACATGTTCATTATCGACTGCAAGGCACGGGGCACGCGCTTAATGTGACCCTCACCTTGGCGGTCTTCATCTAAAGGAGATGGTTTTTGAGCAGCATCTTCAGTCCTCTCTACACTCCGGAAGGCTAGAAAGGCATTTCATGAAGAGCGCGAGCGCAAGATTGGCGTCTGAAAGATTGGCTACTAGCCGGTCTTGCGGCTGTCCCCAGCGTTGGCGATCTTCTCCTCAAGGATGCGCGCTTGTGCGACGCCGGATTGAACAAGAGTATCAAGGCACCTGAAAACTTGGTCAGCCCGTTCAGCCGGAGCGGCATGCACCACGGCATCTTTTGCCAAAGCTGAATCGAGCCACGCGCAAACGCGGCTGCCAATATTCTTCTCCGCCCAAAAATTCCGATCAACGCCGTAGGCCAAGCACCAAGCCTCCATCGCCTGGATCACAAACGGGATCAGAATTTTATCGTGCGAAGATTCGACCAGGTTCAGGAAGAGGCTCGCCAGATAACCAGACGTCGGAGCTCCTACCACAAGGTCCGGTAGTGTTGCGATGGCTGCTGGCAAACCGGGCCAGTCGACAGGAATCGTTGGACGTCCCGTGTTGGCCCACCGCGACGGCTGGTAGAACATCGCGTTCAGAGCATCACCCGCATGCGTTTCGCTGGTAAATCCTTTCTCTCGCCCCAGACGCCGATAGTTCCAGGCGCGCTTGATGCGACCCGCGAGCAATCTGCGAACGTCACTCGGATTCTCGGGATTTTTAGTGTTGGTTGCCACCGTCGCGCGATCATACCCGCGAAGGAACGATGCCATCACATCATGGAACGCCTCGTCATTGAATTTCACAATGCGGTCCAAGAACAGGCTGACCACTTCCGAATGTGGCAGCGCGACGCTCAGAATCCCGACAAAATCGAAGAAATGGATATTCCAGGTGTCCGGCCGATGGTCGCGCTCGCGCAGATCTTTGTCATGTGGACCATTTGCTTTGTCAGTCCACGCCATGAAGTGAATGGCCAGATCCTTTACCCAGGCCGGCGCCCCGGTGATTGTGAAGCCGATAAGGTGGTCAACAAGTGTACCTATCGATCTTTCGTCAACAATGTGGCTCGATGGCTGATCTTCCAGATCATCGTCCTCGATATGCCCATCGTCACCAAGACGAATACCCCGCCGAGGTCTTGTTCGCAAGGCGCCAAGGTGGGCCATGCCGGCTCGTCGCCTTCGTTGTCGAGCCAACGCAGTTCGGTGTCGATAGTAGCGTCGACCATCTCGCCATGACGACGGTCATTTATCCCTTGTTGCTCGACGCTCGAGGCTCGGCGCGGGTGGATAGCACGGATCATGACGATGCGTGCGATCGATCGCGGAAGCCGATCATCGACCTGGCCGAGACGTTGCAGGTTTTGACCGAGCGCCTCCTGCACAGCCGGGTGCTCGTGTCCTGCGGCGCGCAGAACATGGCGCCGCGTTATGTTGTCTTCGCCTCTCAGAAAGAGAGACACGATTCCAAGCGTTGCGATAGCCGTCGTATTGTGTTCGATTTGACTGCCATGGTATTCCTTGTCTAGTTGCATTGATGCGGTCAGCAAGACGGGTACTGCCCAGCTCATCACATCGGCACGATCCACGGCTTCATAATCACGCCCGGCGAGTGCCGCGGCCATCACCATGGCTCGCCGGTCCCATTCGGCGTCGTAGTTATCGTCCTTATCATCTGACGTCGATTGAGCTTCCGAAGGCTGCGCTCTAGCCCAATCAAGCGCCGTTTTCAGCAATGCTGGCGTTGATTGGGCAGGCTCAAGCAGCGCCGACCGTATCCGAAGCCGGATATTCATACGCTGGAGGCCTGCATTTGCGCGCGCCGCCTGATCTTCTCGTTCTTGCTGTTTTTCAGGAGCTTCCTTCAATTGATAACCATCAACCTGCGTGCCGTCCTGCAAGGTATGAGTGACAGCGTCCCAATTTGCCGCAACGGTCATCCGAAGGGCGCGGATAACCATTGCGCGCCACTCGCCCGCTTGATCTTGACTAGCCTTCTCCTCATTGCCGAGTTCATCTCGGGCTTGTTCGAGCGCGCTCCGAAGACGCGTGAGTGTCGTGGTATCCTCATCAAAAACATAGCGCCCGATCCCATCGAATAAGCGCGTGCGTCGAGAAAGCTGAGCATCCAGGTCCACGCGAATGGCGGCTGTACTCTGCTGCCTTAGCGCCCGCGAGGGGCGGTTGACGCTGGCGACGTCGTGCTTGAAACGATCTTCGTCAAATTCAAGGAGCCGAGGATTAGCCGCCAAAGGCCACGCAGTGGCGGAGGCGACTGACCAATGCGACAAGGCGAGGTCAATTGCGACAGAGAGGAATGCAACACTTGAGCCGCTAAGACCAAGAATGTGCTGCAGAACGTCGTCGAACGAGCGTCCTGCTTCAATTTGAAGATGGCCCCAGGCTTCGAGAGCCCGCAATGCCGTGCCTGTGATCAGAGAGGGGCCCGCGGCACGCGCCCAGCGAAAGACCGTGAGATCGCCCTCGAAAGTTTTCTCGCCATCAGGAAATGAAATCTTGATTTGCGGAAACGGTATTCGCTGTTCCTGATATTGCTCACGGCGCCAGTTCGTCGCATGCTCGACGAGACCTCTAATGAGCCGCAATCCGTCGTCGCGAGAGCTGTTCAGGACGGTGAGAAAGGAGCCGCCATCGAGGGGCATATCCAGAAAAACGTGCTCATGCACTTCGAACGGGCGATAATCACGGCGCCGCGAATGGTGACTGTCCGGATCATCTGTCTCAATCAACGCCGCCAACACAAACTCTGCATATGGCCCCGGCGCGGCCTCCGGGAGCGTTCCGGGTGACTTAAGAAGAGTTTGCTGATCGTGATAGCGGATCTTTTCTGAATTGATGTGGGAAAGATAACGTTCCGCTGCCGCCCGATTGAGGTTCGCGTAAGTGAACACGATCATGCGGATTTCGTTACGCACGTCATCTAGATGATCAATATTGAGGCTTGGCGGAATCTCGCTCATGTCCCTGTAGACGCGGCGCGTCAGGTGGGATTCGATTAGCGCGTGCCAATCAAAAAGAATTTCGACAATCTGGGCGTTGATTGGATAGTTGTAACCCTGCGTCGTCATCAACCAGGCCTGAAACACCTTAACGGCGTCCGGAATGAGTTCGGTCGGCAACGACTTGGCCGAGATCGTCAGCCAGACCACGAGCGAAATCCAACCGGGTCCTTTTGGTGCGATAAGGTCACCAGCGCCGGCTGGAATGGGAATGTCTGGCTTGATACGTGCAATTAAAGCAGCAAGAGGTTCGGACTCGACCGCGATCATGAGCCGGATGATTTCGCGAAGACGGCGCCCGCCCACGCCCAACAGGACCGGCGCTAAGGCGACATACTATGTCAGAGCATCTTCCGAGCGCGGAAGTGCGAGCAAGACTGGCCGCTTCCAGCTGCCATGACTGCCTTCGCGCTCCACGATCGCAAGGAGCGCTAACCAGCGCTGACCGGTCGGATCGTCGGCCAGCGCCAACCTTGCTGCGATCTCGAGGCCCCGCGCCAGGACAGCTGGCAACGGCCTTTCCATTGATTGCGCTGCCAGGAGGCTTGCGTCTTCGTGCAACTGAAATCCAATCGTCCAGTCACGAAGAACATCGTGCCGAAAGGTTACGCTTGCGCCCTTGGTCTCTTCGCGCAGGCTTTCGAGCCGCAACAATTCAGCCGCCGTCGTAGAATCAAGACTGTCGACATTGAAAATCGCCTGCGACGGGTTTGAGATTACCTGCGCACAGAGCGCGCGGAGCACCTTCAAGCGCGCAAATCTCCGGTCATCCTCGGAGCGTCCACCGCCGTAACGCCACCACAAACGCGCGAGATCAAGCTCAGTGGCAATGCCAGCGACTTCTCCAACGCCAAGCTCGACCATACGCGACAGATAGAAGAGGTTTTCGGCAATTCCCTTGGCTGGATGACTGTCAGTCAAAATCAGAGCCAGCGCGCCGTTCTGCGACGACAGTTCGGCCTTTTCTTCATTCGAAAGGGCTCCGACCACCAAGCCGCTTATACCGGCGGTTCTTACGCGTGCGGGGAGCTTCGCTTTCCAATCATCGCTTTCGACGCCGCATGTTGCGACGACGCGCCAGCCCCGGCTGCGGGTTGCTTGTGACAGCAAATCCGTCACCGTCGCCCATTCACCTTGGTCGTCGATCTGGTCGATGTTGTCGACGAACACTATTGCGCCGCCGCCGGCCCCGAGCTCATTGAAGAGCTCTACCTGCGAGCCGGCCCAGCCGATTGTATGGGCCATCGCAGTCCACCCGCCTGGAATAATCCTGCCACGGCGGAGAACCAGGACGCAGCTCTCCCTTTGGACGCGAGCCGCGAGGTGTTTCATGACTGCGGATTTGCCGACGCCGGGCCGGCCCGCGATCAGCATCACCGGATGCTGTTGAAGGAGGCTGTACGCTTCATCGATCAGGGCGTTGCGCGCAAGACGGGCACCGCCAACGGTTTCATCTATCTCATCGAGCGCCTGCTCGGCAGATTCCGCGAGGCGCTCATAGACCGGACGTACATAGCCATGCGCCGTGAAGTGAATTCCATGCTGCTGCTGGAGTGCCGTAACGACCGTGGCCCGATCCATTGCGCCAGCCGCGCGAGCACTAGCGGTGCGCTACGTCAGGCGTTCATCGTCTACCTGCTCAGCCATGACCGCCCGATGTCGGAAGTACTGGCGCCAACGCGCAAGAATATCGAGGATGTTTTCAAGCATGGCTTTATGGGCATGACCCGGGATCCTGTCGAACTCGCCGACTTGCTCGCGGCGAGGACGGCGCTGATAAGGACCACAGTCGGCGATATGCCTGACGATCATCGCAAGTTTCTCATCTCCTTTGAAAAAGGTCAGCCCAATTGGGATTTGCTTGGGGTACCTGACGCAGCCGACTTGCCCGCCGTGCTCTGGCGGCAGCAGAATCTGGACGAACTGTCCCAGAACAAGCGAGCTATTCTCGTCGCTAGGCTTGAAGAGGTCTTGTCAGAAAACGTGTAGTGCCCTGCTGACCCTGTCGATCCAACCAAGACGACGAGGTCGCCAAGTCGATATCTCCTTCGATCTTGGATCGCCGGCGATTTGGAGATCGATGCATCTGCCGCTCATTCGGTGTCGTCTTGGTGGGGCTCCGTAAGGCTAAACCGGACTTCCGGTAACGGATCGTTTTTCGCTTCATCAATCCAAGCCTGCAAGGATCCATCGTCCGCAACACGCTCCTTTAACACTGTGGCCAATTTCACGCACTCTGCGCGCACAAGGGACGCGGTGACAGCCTCCATCGTATTGAGCGCGATATCCTCGTAACGCACGCCGCGAATCTCTGAGATCGTCTCCGTCAGGCGCTTAATGTCATCTTTTCCAAGGAACTCAAGGTTCAGGAGCTTGAGTGCAGCAGCGAGCATAGCTGTAAGGCCAATCGAGCGACGCACTTCGATCGTTGCCATAAGCCGTTCGATCAGAGCTTGCGGCAACTGAGGAAGTGCGCCGCTGCGGACTAATTCGGCCCAGCCGACGATGGCCTCGGCTGCGTTCCCCACTTGTTGGGAATCTGGAGCTAACAATCCCGTACGAAGGTTGGAAATCACATCAGTCGTAAGCTCTGCCGCAGACGGAAGAAAGCGCGGTAACGCCTGCATGCTGCTCCAAGACTTTGCGCGTCGAATGAAGGCGATAAGGGCTTCCGCCCGCGCGGCTGTTCGTTGATCGGCGCGCATGGCGGGCACTACGGCAACGGTCAACAAATTGCCCGCCGCTAGCCGAATGGTATCGTTGAAACTCTTGGCAAACGATATGGCGAACGGGTCTCTGTTGTCCTTTACCTGCTGGAGCTCCCAAGCAACGATCTCGTCAAACATTTCCACCGCCTGATCGGAGGGTATGACGAGCCCGAACTGTGCGGCATTAGCGATTGACGCAAAATGATTAGTCTTCCGGTTCAATTCGCGCGTGTCGATCTGCGCTGACAGCCGCATGACTTCGCGCAAATTCGTGCCAAGCAGCCGAGCCGACACCCTCGCTTGTCTGTCAATACCTTTCATCGCAGGTAGCCGCAGAAACGCACCGGAATTCAAGACTGTATTTGCGGGAAGGCCAGCCTCTTGCGCATCGAGATCTGACCAAAGGGCGTTTCCAAACGCTGTCGTTTCGTCAGGCTTGAGTGCCCCTCTGACGGCGAGATAGGCGAGCTGCGAAATGGCTTGCTCCCTGTCGCTGTTGCCCTTTCGCGCGAGAGTCAAGAGTTGACCCACACGATGATCCCAACGGGTATCACCAGCTTCCCGAGTTGGCGGTACATTCCAAATGTCAAAAACAACCTGCGGCCAGCGATGGTTCTCACCAACACCTTTCTCCGAAGGCAACGGAAACTCGAGCACGGTCAATGCGAAGGCGCCTCGCTGTGCAGGAGGGATAGCTTTAACGGCGTACTTCGCCAATTCTCCGATGGCCTCAACCAACCAGGGGTGCGTGACAAGAGGCTCTTTCGCCAGTTCGATCGCTCTACGCAATGCTTGAGCTGCCTGATCCGGGGTCATCCGAACCGTCAGGCGCGATAGGACCATCAGCATCAGGCGTAGCGCATCGATCGCGTAGCCTAGATCGTTCTGAAGCTCTGGGCTGCGCGCTTCCTTGACCCGGAGCGCCCACAACGTGACGGCAGCGTCGACGGTCGAAAGAAGCGTTGAGACTGTTGCAACCGGTATTCGTGCTGTCGCGATCCGACTGAAATGGCGCTCGAATGATTTGTCGGAATGAGACTGCAGCGCACGGAAAAGCCAGACGTACCATTCTGGATCGACTTGAGGTGCAGCCTCAACGACAGAGCGTGCCACCGATGCACAAAGATCAACCCGATTGATCCGGAGAGGTAGGCCGGTATGTTCAATCAGCTGGTCGAGCTCGTAGAGCAATTCGACACCCGGGTCTGAACCCATGTGTATCGTCGCAGATCCCTCGCGATAATGGCCGGGCTCAAATGCCGGCTGAACTGCCACGGCGTCTTCGCTGCGCTTCTTCACGACCTCGGCGGCGCGATTTTCGACATGCTCAATCTCTCTCCGAGGGTCGATGTCGAGTTGCTTGAAATTTCTAGGAAGAGGGGGGCGGTCGGCCCGACCGATGGCATCCCATATATCGCACGCCCTGTTGATCCAACTTGCCCAGGCCAAATGCGATTTGACCACCAATGAATTGCGATCGAGCCTGTGGCGGCGTTCTAGTTCCGCTGTTCCGTCTCTGATCAACTTTGTTGCTTTTGCATATTCGCCGAGCTCGCTATGCAAGGCAGCACGCCGCAACTTCCAAATCGGGTCTTCCAGCGTTAGCTTGGCAAGGCGCGTAGCCAGCGCCACGAAATCCATCCGATCACGCGCACGCAAGCACCATTGATATTCTGCCTCTTGTCGCACGGCCGCGTCGGATGCAGCTCGGGCATCAATGACCGCTGCCCATCGCGTCAAGCTTGCTTCATCGCGCGACACACGCGCGTCACGCATAAGAGCCAAGGCGAACTGCAGACGCAGATTAGGGTCGATATCTGCCGACTCATTGTCAACAATTTCAGCCAGGGCATCGGCAAGCCATATGTCCAAAGGAGCAAACGCGATGGTGCGGTGCCACAGAATTTCAAATAGAGCTTCGGCGCGAAACTTGGGCTCCAAGAGATCGAGCACCGGCTTTCGTCCCAACCAATTCGTGTCGCCTGCGTGAGCTATCAATCGGCGGTGTTGAAGCGGACAAACCAGCCATCCCGGATAGTTCTCGCGGTCGGCCTTAAGTAGCGGAATTGTCTCTCTCAAAAGGCCGGCAGCGAATTCGTTATCTTTGTGAACACGTTGATGTGCATCGCCGCCCGCTTTCATGAATGGGAACTGATTGTTCTGGGTCAATTTCCATTCATTCTGGAGGGGCGGTTTCGCCTTGCCGAGCTCGTCGATAAAAATCCGAGTTGCGGCGGCATGCTGAAGATCTTGCGCCAGCTTTTCCACGAGAGGCGCAAAATCGATCGGCGCAATGTTATGAGCTTCCAAATAGTTTCTGGTTGCTCTTTCCAAACGCAGGTTGCCGACGAGATAGATACGACGTGCGCTGCCTCCGAGATGATCGCGCACCCAGCCAGCCCATTGCAGGAAGTTGGGATCATCGCCAGAGAAGCCAATCAAACACAATTCATTCTCGATAAATATCTGGCGCGCGAGGTTTACAAAGGCCGCATGTTTCACGGGATAGGTCCGATAATCTTCCTCCGCGAAGATGAGGGGACCTGGATCGCCGATCGTTCCGTGCAATTTTACGATACGCGGCGATCGGGCGTGGGTAAGATCGGCTTCGGTTCGCACGATTTCATAGGATTGGTCGCTGCCGTGTTCGGCGCGTTCGAGTAGCGTATCCCAGTTCGTCGTAAGTACGTCGCCCCACGGCAAACTCAGCAGAGCGCCATGCAGCTGTCCCGGCGACCACGACTTATCCGGAAAACGCGTCCTCAGAAAGTCGTCGAGGCCAGCCTGTCCAAAATAGGTTCGATATTCCTCAGCGATGCGCAGAGGGTTTTTGGGTGCTCTTTCCGTATCGTGCGGATAAAGCCGCTCGATCATTTCCGCCATGAGCTCAGACCACAATGGCGGTTCTGGCGTGTCCTCGCCAGGCCGTTCAGCATTCTTGCTAAGCCCCGCGCCCACCAAGACTGAGGCGCCACGAACAGAGCCATCGCGCCACAACGCGCGGGCCAGTTGCTGGAAAGCGGCATAATCAGGGAGATCGGCAATATTGTAAGGTGGTTCAATCATGGCGGCCTAAAATGCAATTTCAACGCCTAGTTTCATCCTCTGTCGACGCTCCGTTTGCAAGCATTTTGCTAACCGCTTGATCGGTCGGCATATGAGGTGCGAAACCATAAGAGGTAAACACCAGCCGCACAGTCAGCGGGTGGGGACAACTCGATTACTAGCCGAGGGCGGTGCGACATGCTCGGATTGAAGATGCGCGGCAAGACAAAAAAAGACCGGGTGATTTTGATGGCGCGTCCGCGAAGCCGGACCGGGCTCTACAAGCTGCGCTTGCCGAGTCTATGCCTCGGCCCATCCAGGTCACGATCCCATCGCGCAAAGATCTGATGTGCTCCTCGCCGGGGGCACTCGGAAAAGGGGCTCGCCCTCGGCGACCGCTCTATCACTGCCCCGCTCCCGGGTGCCGTCTTTAACCGGTCTCGTTGCTGCACTCGTCCCGCATGCCCTGTCGGGTCGCTATGCTCACGCAGCCCTGGTGCCATCTCTGGCGGGCGATGCGCTTTGGCGCACGCCGTTAGAGGGGTCTGCGACCCCACTGCCCGTCAAGGGCAAGACGAGCGCCGCGAGCGGCGCCCTTGACTGCCTTCCCGCTCATTGGCACGGGCCTAGTTCGGGTTCTGGCGAACCCGAAGGGAAAATGTAGTCAAGAATCGCGTTGCGGGTTCAGCGCCAAGGGTTCACTCATCGGTACGGCTAACCGCACTCCTTGATGCGAGCGCTCTGTATTCGAACGCGCTTCGCAATCTCCTGCTTCAGCTTGCGCTGAATGACGCGTTCCAGGCGAGGTGGACGGATCTCATCGAAGATGAGTGGCTTCGTAATCTGGAGGATCGGACGAGACACCGGGTTTCGCAGCGAACGTTGCCGCTCATTCGCAAGCACTTTCCAGAAGTGATCGTTCGCGATTTCGACGCAGACCAGACCATCGCAGATACCGACCCCAAAGACCGCCACGTCGCTGGCGCGGCCGTTGCCGTCGCGCCATGCGTGCTGATCACAAACAACCTCGTCGATTTCGATGTAAAAGAGCTCGCCAAGCTCGGCGTTCGCGTGTTGCCACCGGACGAGTTTCTCGTCGGTTTGTTCGACGAAGCACCGGAATTCATCGGGGCGGCAACGCGAGAGGCGGCGTCGAATCTTACGATGAGTTTGCCCTCGTGGGGCGAATATGTCGCCGACCTGGACAGTAAGGCAGGGTTGAAGAAATTCGCCGCGCGACCGCGTGCGCTCGATTACTATCTAATGAGCGGTCCAAGTCATGCAGCACCGAAAAAACCAGAGTGAGAGCGGAGCTTAGGTCTTCAGGAGCGCCTGCAGGTTCTTGCGAACGGTATCCGAGACCGTGCTGGTTGCCATCGTTCTGACATCGGCGATAGATGCGACCGTCAGTCGAACGTCTGCTGGCTCTGCCGGCCTTCCTTGCATTTGAGTGAAAGGGCCGTCCGTTTCGGTGAGGATGCGATCCAAGGGCATCTCGGTGACCAGGATACGACCCCGGTCCGAGCGGGTCATCTCGGCGTTGACAGAAAAATAGCATCCCAGGGCGGCCGCGCGCTGCATATCGCGCTTACTGCCAGTGAACCAGTGAAGAACGACGGTGCCGCGGTGTTGGGGCAGTGTTTCTCGATCATGTCCAGCACTGTCGGCGCGCTCCTCACGCTGTGGACGGTGAGAATCGTTCCTCCCGCATCCGCGCAGCACTCAAGGATCGTACGAAAAACATGCTTCTGGTGCTCGAAGGATATGTAGAAACGCGGGCCTGCATCCAAGCCGACCTCGCCAACGTAGCGCGTCTCGGCCGGGCGCTTCTTGATCAGACCAGTTACGATCCCCTCGATGAGCGCGATCTTGGCATCTTCGAAACCCTGAAAGCGCCAGCCGTTGAATTTAAGCAAAGAATTTCTTCCTCGCCTTCAAACTTCGCCTCGATCATCTCGAGAACGCTCGATTTCCCGGCGCCCCAATCGCTGTGGACGCCAACGTTTACAGGCTGATCGGGACAATCGCGCAGCAGTTCGATGATCATTGTGGCGATCGCCTCATTGTTGAGGAGATCGATCTTCGTCTCGTTGTCAGTCGGGATCATGGTTGTCCCGTTGGTGATTAATCCTGGCAGTCAAATTGACGCGCTTACCCGCACAGGCGGCCGTCCTTCTAAAGTATGCCGGGCTGGTAGATAGAACAATGAACAGGCAATTTTTTCCGCCGGGCCACGAAGCAGGGAGCCGCAAGAAATGCGGTGTGGGTGGTGAGTACCTAACGAGATCGATGTTGCGTTGATGCAACATAAAGAAACATTCAGCTGAGTGTTCTATCTTTGCTTGTTGCACGTAAAGGTCGAAGCGTATTTCATGCTCGCTTTACTGGGAATTTTGACTCGACGCTAGTTTATTTCTTTGCGGGGGAAGCGATGATTGGATCGCGATTGATCGCGTCGATATTTTGCGCGTGCCTGGTCGGCGCATGTGGTCTCCGTGTTCCAGATATCCAGGAGGTGCCGGGCGATACCGGCGCGGGTCAAATACTCGTTCAGGACATTGTCCAAAGTGTACACTGCGAGGTCGCCGACGCCGTCCAATGGGTTGTCGAGCATGATCCGTTCAAGGGGCGTCCGAACAAGAAGCTGGCATCGTCGTTTCTCGCGACGTGGGGAGTTCAGATAACCCTGAGCCTCACGGTCGAGGAGAAGACAACTCTCAACCCCACCCTGGTCTTCACGCCGCCCACACCGTTGACCTCGGTGTTCACGCTGGCTGGCGCAGGCACCTTGTCGGCCGACGCGACGAGGACCAACAAGCTGAATTTCTATTACACGATACCGCAACTCCTGGATCGGCATTATTGCACCCCCGGCATTCAGCGTGGATCGGCTTCATCACCTCTCATTCAGAATAATCTCAAGACGGTGGAGTGGCTGAACGACTACATCGGTGCTGTTGCGACGCACGAAGCTGATCCCACGCAGGTCGGCTCGTTTCAGCAGAATGTTTTGTCCCACGAGGTCAGGTTTGAGATTCTTTCCAGCGGAGGAATCAATCCAGCCTGGGTGCTCACGCGTGCGAATATCAACCAGAACGGTACACTTTTTTCGACTTCTCGCGATCGCACACATGATCTGACGATTGTGTTTGGCCCGGGCGATTCCAAAGGACTCACGGGGCAGGCGGCGCAGGCGGCATTTGCAGCTGCGCTCATCGGGCTGGAGATTTCAAATCGATTGAGCCCCGCGCGCTAGTGGCGGCGTAATTTCAAGAGGAGCAATTGAGATGGCGACGAAGGCCAAGAAGGCAAAAAAGAAGGCGGTGGCTAAGCTCACACCTTCGGACTACCCGATCTTTATCGATGTGCCGGGTCATCCCGAGCAGGTGGAAAGGTGCGATTGGGATGAGGTGAACAACCAGCCCAACTGTCGGATCATCGAACGCACGCCGCCACGGGATGCGGCCGTGCGACCCGCGGGGCAAGTAGCTGGGATTCACAGGAAACACCGGGCCGCACGCGCATAGCGCTACTCCGACAAGGTGAAAGCCGACACACTGCGTTGTTGCCGGTCATCCGGAAATCGGCATTTCGTCGCAGGCACCTATGGCCGTGCACCAGGTTCGCTACATCGTGAGGCCTCCCAGCGCATGTCCCGCCGAACTCAAGTCGGGATCAGTGCCGGGCGCGTCATGCGAGTTCGACACCGCTTTCGTGGCGGCTTGCGCCATGCGAGAGATTACTCAAACGACCGGAGCATCGAGCAGGCCGCTTGCGCTCCTCTTTGATGAACTCCTCGCCCCGGGCACCAACCAACTTGTGTGGAGGGGTAAGGGGCCAGGGCTTGGTAAGGAGATGCGGCGAGCCTTCTCGGGTCTATTCGGGCGCTTCTTCGCGCGAGCCTACCTGGAGAGGTATTACGGCTTTGCCTGCTTCTCGCCCATCGACGGCAATCCCACCGCGATCTCGAAGCGAATGCGCGTCGCTCGTTTGCCGGGGAGGGGCAGCGAGCTTCCGGACTGGGTATGCGGGGGACCGAAGCGCCTCGCGATTGCCGAGGCGAAGGGAACGAGCCAACCCGGCACCGGCGCGGGAGGCGGAAGGCCTGGACCCATCAAGACCGCAGAAGGGCAGATCCAGGGTGTCGTGATCGAGAAGCTGTTAGGGAGCGGAAGCAAGAAGCGATGGACAGCGCTCAGCACGAAGGGATGGGCGGTGATGTCACGCTGGGGCGCCGAACTCCCACCGCGCGACGCTTTCCTTTTCGCCTTGGATCCCGAGACGCGAGGGGAGCAGCCGTCAAATCACGATCGAGACGAGATGATCCAGGATGTCGCTCGCTCACATGTCGGTCACCTCCTCGCCGGCATGGGTTATGGCGAACTGGCGTCGCCGCTGCTTGTCGGACAACTGAGCGGTGCCAGCCGGCCTCCCGAGGCGGCTTCACTCGACTTGGATGGAGAAGCAGAGACCACCTATTTGGGTGTCCCCGTGGGATCACTTCAAGCTAGGACTTAGCTTGAGCGCAGACGCTCGCTGCAATGCGGGATAAGGTGGCGGACAGAACCAACAATATGTTTCGGATTGTCCTCAGTGGTTGCAAGGTGTAGTTGTGGCGGCGCTCGCATTGCGCAACCGCCAGAGCGCCGATTTTCAGACGTTGTAGATATTGGATCGAAGTCTTGCCGCCTGCTGACGAACGGAAGTCTATCTCGGCGCTTCAATTTTTGCGCGCCGCCCTCAAGGAAAACCCTACTCCGGCCGACGCCGATTTTTTGGCCTCGATCGTCAAAGTTCGCGCGGTCTTGGCTGCGAAGACTGATGTCGACGCGGCCTTCCTCCCTGATCCGGTTCGGGCCGGCTACCTGGAGCGCTCGATTGATGGGATCACGGTTTATGTCCCGTTCAATCTCGTAAGCCTTTTCCGGAAGACCACTTGCACGATCTCGTAGAGACCGCGACTTCCATGGTTCTGAGTAAGGGACATCCCATCTGTCTTAGCGGTAGTGCTACGTTTTTGGGGCGGTCCGTTCCCATCTCAGATCTCGATTTCTGCGAGTATTACCCTTCGCCGATCGTCTCGATGCCTCCACTGATCGCTGAGCGGATCGGCGTCTCGTTGGACAAGCTCCTCGTACGCGTGAATTGGAACGAGGAGAGATTTTTGGCGCCTTTTGACGGTCTGCAGGCCGCGCTGGAGCGGTTGGCCAACGATTCCGTTACCCACGTGAAGCTTGATTTCCTATGGCAGGTTCCCACATTTGGAATGATGCCGACGACAAGTATGATATTGAAAATAAACGGGAATTTCGATGGGGTTGCGCTGGCGCGGTCCCAGGTGCACCAGGAGGCCGTGATCTGCCGCGGCGATCCGCCGCGCGACGTTTTCGGGATCTTGGAAATTTCCAGTTATCTGGAGTTTCTTCGCAAGGAAGTGTCCAAATATTTAGCATCCGGGCGCGGGCGCGGGCGCGGGGGCGGGTCCGCGGACTCGCTGAAGGCCATGAAGAGGGCACTATCGTTGCTCCTGCTGATAGGAGCCGAGCAAGACCATGAATTGCATACTGAATTGGAGGCCCTTATCGAAGACTTGGCCAGCCCCGCGTTTGAGGGGATCGTGGTGGAAAAGCGTCTTTCGGAGCTTTCCGAACTCGCTGAACATGTCGATCCAAAGTTCAACCGGGACGCTCGAGCCGACCTGGATAGGCTAAAGTTAGGATTTAAGGATATTATACCGAACGACGAAGTGCGAGAATTGGTGCTGCGTGGAGCGTCGGAGTCGGCGTCCGCCCTTGAGGGCATCATTGAGGGATTGTTTGCGACGGCAAAGGGATCGGCACAGTAAGCAATGTCCAAGACCGAGCTGATCGACACGATATTGACGTACGTTCCGGCCACCCGTCGGCTGGACGCGCAGGCTCGTGAGAATCTCCAGAGCATGTCGGAAGGAGAACTTTCTTCGCTTGCCGAGGAAGTAACGGGTGCTGCGGCGTTCGCCCGCGAGGTACTTCGCCAAGAGAGCTCTGAGGTCAAGACAAAGAAAATCATCTCGGAGGGCACGGCGCGTCTCCGTACGGCTCGCTCTCATTTTGCTGAGGCAAACCGACTGCTACATGAACGTAAAGCTAAGAAAGCTGCCGAGCAGGCCGCTGCGAGTGAAAGTGTTGCTCAGGCAATCGAAGTATCTAAGCCCCGAGGATGGGGGGCTCCATTTGCACCCAACGTTGAGAGAGCTGCAGCCCACCTAAAGGCAATTCGGGAATCCGAGGAAGTCATCGAAAGTGCGTCTAAACAGCTCGGCTCATTCCTCATTGAAAGTTTGCTCGACATTGAAAAGCGTCTCGGTGACGCCGAGCCGATGGCGGAGCAATTTCGGGACTTCCTTCAAACGGCGTCTGCGACCGGCTCGGTGCAGCAATTCCTTCTTGCTCGAACCACGTCGATGCTGCTCGAGACTTGGGATCTTCTTTTGGATCGGAGAAGTCGCGAAGCGGACCCCGAAACCTTGGCCGTTGAAGCGACTTTCATGTCTGTTCTTCGCAAGGTGCGAAATGAAATTGTCCATAGGCCTGCCATCTACGATCCGCATTTGCTTGCCGAGCACGAGGATGTGGTGGTTGAGACCCGAGCCATAGAAGGATTGGCTTTGCTGGGAAGCCGGCTGCTTGATTACAAACCTGATCTGCTCGTCAGCCTGGATCAGGGAGGGCAGGTGGTCGGCAAGCTGTTGGATGCTCAATTCCGTCCGGACCTGCGGTTTAGGCACTTTTCAGCCTCGAGATCTGGCGGCTGGAATATGTCGGAGGATCACACGCGAGGCGCAAAGTCTGCAAACAGGATACTCGTCATTGACGACATTGCGCGCAGCGGAGAAGCTATTTCCGAAGCGTGTTCGTTTGTGAAGGCGAGATATCCCTCCGCGGACGTGCGTGCAATGGTAGTCGTCGGCACGGCGCCGGCGAAGCAGCGATTGGGCGAGACGCTTTATATGCCGAACTTGGCGCTTAATCTGACCGTCCGGGTGCCGTGGAAAACCAGGGGGGATGCGGCGTTCAAGCGAGCCAAAAATGCCTATGTGTTGGGTGCCGCCGAGCAAGTGCTCGAGGTACCCCGCGATATGTTCGAACGCCTTGTTAAACGATATCAGGCGGCTCTCAGCAGGTAGCTGCCTCGCGGGGTACCCAGTCGAGGCGGCGCGCCCAAGTCTTTAGATCATCCGATAGTTTCCTGCCATATTTGCCTGCGCGGGCCTTGTCTTTTGGACCGCTCCCGAAATGATCGGCAGGCTTCTGTTGAGCCATGGCCGCGGTTACGGGATCATAGGATATCGCGATAAGCGCTGCTGCCTGTCGCTTCGCGACGAATTTCACCTAATCCAAAATCGGTGACCAAGCTATTCGCTGGGGACCGAGACTTGCATGCTTCTCGTGTTTGGGTTGTAGTAGCGCTTTATTTCTAGAGAGGGCCTTGCTTGATGTTTCGTTTCGGTTTGATTTTTTCCATCATTTTTGCGTTTTCGCCCGTTTCTCACGCTCAACAGGCGGGCAGGGGATCTACAGGTACGATGTCGATACGATCGATTCCTCAATTAAGTGCGAGCTCAGTGAGGTAGCCAAGCTGTACGGGCCACAGCGAGCGCGCGGGCCGGTCATGACGGCGTTTGTTGCCGTTACCGGTACCGAAACGCTCACGAAGAAGGTTGGCGGCAATCTGTTCATCGGGGCGACGTATGAGACGTTCACCGTACGGACTCGAGCCTTCAAGAAGCGCCGCAACATCAATGTCGACAACAACGTCAACTGCTCCAAATCCTTCGTCGTCAGCGTTGGCGTGTACTCCTGCTTCGTCGACCAGCGGCATCGTTTCTTTTCTTGGGAAACGATCAGCTGCAGCGAAAGCTCAATGGCCTCGATGGACCTGAGCGCTGGCGTCAAGACCAACTGGATCGTCGAGGCCTCGATCACGGGGGACTTGGTGAGCAAGCGCGAATGGAAAATCGAGATCGTTGCTCCGCTGGAGAAATAGCTGCCTTTCGGCAGCTATAATCGTTCTGAAGCCATGCGAGCCATTGCCCCGCAGCTGGTGCAACTATGGTATTCTCTGCAACCAATCGAGCACAGCTCTCACGACCAATTCGGCAGTTGCCTTTGCTGCGCGGGCCTCATCCGGACGAACGTCGAGAGGGCCGCCGGGGTAGTCGGATAGCATGCGCCCGGCATGGATTCGCTGCCTGTTGCGGATCAGGATTTCGGCCTGCGCCTTAGTCGACAGATCGAGGATAGCGGAAGGACCACCCGACGCGGCGCTTGCGACGAGCTTTTCGATCTTCCACGTTTGAGGATCTCTCTCATAGTCAGGAGAAAGGAATTGACCGTTCTTGCGAGCGTGGCGCATGACGAACGTCAATGCGCCCTCGACAAGTGCGGCGGCCAGCACGGACGCCGCTACCGGCGCCAAACCTGGGTCGAGAACTCGAAGCTCTGCGCAGGTATGGGTCCACCAAAGACGAAACGGCGCGTAGCCAAGTTTGTCGAGCTCATCGGCGAAGGCGCTGAGCGGTTCGACATGTTTCGGTCGGCCGTCGGTCCTTCTGGCTATGATATCCTTGACGAGACCATAGGCTCGCTCTCGATGCGGTCTTCGCTGGCGCTGGGGATGGAACCCCAGCTGGACACTGGGCAGTTGTTGAACTCCTGTGGAGTTCGCGAACTTGATGATGCCATCCGCGTCGAGCAGCTGACCCGCCATCACCTGCCAGGTAATGGCGACTTGGACGTCATCTCGGGCAAGCCCTGCTGCGATTGCTCGTTCAACAAGGACTCTCCGCTCGATCGCAGCTTTCGCAATTCCTTCCGATCGGACGAGACCGTTAAGCTCCGTGACGACAAAATCGAATGCATCGAAGTTTCGATAGTCAGGATCTTCGTGGAAATAAAACCTCCAGAAACTAGTTTCTTGGGGCGAGGGGATCAAAAGGCGAGTGCCCGCGCGACCGACTCCGACGTGGCGAAGCGCATCATTGATCTCGCCGTCTTGATAGCCGGCTCGTCTTCCAATTTCACCCAGCTCTTGAAAAGAGAGACCGGGAGAAAGGGGAGCGATCAACACGCTGCACTCAAGTGCATTCTTGAGAAATTCAATGAGCTGCTGATTCATACGCTCCGGCCACTCGTTGCAGCGGCAGATGATAGACTCGCGCGATTGTTACCGGCTTATATGAATTGTTTCAATGAGTTATTAGGGGCGCCGTTCGCCTGATTTCGGTCGGCTTCCGGTCCTGTGCTGTATGACCCCTTCCGAACAGGTTCCGTTCAAGAGAGCGACAGCGGTCAGTTGTGGCGTGAACCATCATCATCACGGAGGCCCGCAACATGCCAACAGATGGTGTTAACTCTGGCAGCGCTGCGAGATGGCCTCTCGCGGCAAACCGAGTCGCGTCCATATTGCGGACGGTGCGGACGACGAGAGTTCCGTTCACGATCGCGATCATGGCGACCTACATGCTGTCGAGCGTGCCCCAGGTGCGAGAGGTCTACCGGGCGATGGCCGAGGATTTTCTCGTTCACCTCCCGCAACTACTTTTCGCTCTTCCTCTCCTGCTAATAACTTCAATGGCTTTTTCACTGAGCGCCAGGGAACTTTTGCGCGCCGGTCATGTCCGAGACGGGAATCGGTGGCTCAGAAAGCTACTACCGATCATTTGCTCAATCCTTCCCTCGCTGGGCCTCGCGGTTGGTATGTTTGCCGCGGCAAGGGAGACCTTTATTGGCTCGCCGCCGCCGGAGACTTTGGCAAAATTACCTGAGCTGGCGACACTCATTGAGAGCCTCCGCAAAGCGGCCAATGTTCTCTATGTTGAGGCTGCCATCTGCGCAATTGTGACTGTTTGGCTTTTACTGCCCGGAAGGGGGCTTCGATTGTCACGAGTTTACAGGCGACTTGCGGGGCGCCTCACCAGCATAAGAGGCCTTGCGATCTTCAGTGGGGTCTGCCTGATCTATTTTTCGGTGTTCTCTGTTTCGGGTGCCCAATTGATCGGGCCGCTGGGAATATTTCTGCTGTCGCTAATCGGAATAACGTCGGTTGGAGCGTGGCTCACGAAAGTCGGCGATCGCATTGGCGTTCCGCTATTAAGTGTGATCGTGCTCGCGGCGCTGGTGTTGTCCTACTTCGACCTGACCGACAATCACGAGGTCTTGCTTTCGCCCAGTGATCATCCAAGACTCGCTCGCTCGGTTAAGGAGTTCGAGAATTGGTATGAAGCTCGGGAGGATCGGAAGTGGTACGAAGACCAGAAAGTTCCCTATCCAGTGTTCATTGTGGCTGCATCTGGTGGCGGTCTCTATGCCGCGCAGCACGTCGCAAGGGTCCTTTCCCGGATCCAGGATAGATGTCCAAATTTTGCCCAACATGTCTTCGTCATTAGCGGCGTCTCGGGAGGAAGCCTCGGAGGCGCCGTGTTCTCAAGCATGGCCAAGACAATGGCGCCGAACGGCCCACATGCCGACTGCAGTCTCGCGACACAACAGCAAGGACAGTTTGAATCCACGGCCGATCGCTTTATGGGGCATGACTTCTTGTCCCCCGTACTTGCCGCGGCTCTCTTCCCCGACGCGGTGCAGCGCTTCTTGCCGGCATGGACATCGCGCTTCGATCGGGCACGCGCCTTCGAGCGAAGCATTTCAAATGCCTGGATCAACGTCCCATCAAAGTCAGTCGACGATGTGTGGTCCAAGCCGTTCCTGGACCACTGGGACCCGAAAAAGTCCGCGCCTGCGTTGGTCCTGAACCTCACCAATGTCGAGCATGGCAACCGCGTAGCAGTCACACCATTCACCATCATTGATTGGGGCGAGGTCGGGAACATCGTTCCGCTGTCCAACCTGGCCGAATTTCATACTCTGGCCAGGGTTCGCACCGGTGACAGTTCATCGGATCAGCTGAGGGATATTTCATTGGCGGCCGCGGTGTCGCTCAGTGCCCGCTTCCCGTGGATTATGCCGGCGGGTCGCTTTCGCTTTCAGGATGGCTCCGCACGAATGGTCGATGGCGGGTATGTCGAGAACTCGGGATCCGAAACTGCGTTCGACCTGATCTATTCGCTTTCGCGATTCTATAATCAGGATGACCGGCTGAGGCAGGGAAAACCTCCCGTACGCTTTCTTGGAATTGCGGTTACAAACCTTCAGATTCTGCAGCACCCAGGCGGCTTTGGGTTGGGGGAAGCTCTTTCGCCAATCAGAACCATGTTAAGTGCGCGAGATACGCGAGCCGTCGTTGCCTTGGGCAACCTCAGCCGGTTTGCCGAGCTGTGCTACACGTATCCGGAATGCGGCAAAAGGGTCGACATGGTTTCTTTCATGCTCAACCTTTATGACTACGATTTGCCGCTTGGCTGGCTGCTCGCGCCTTCGACACGAGATATCGTCAGACTTCATAGTGGTGTGATCCGTAGGGCAGGCACATACTTAGGCGGAAGTAATATTGACGAGCGAACCAAGTTTGGCCGCCTTGGTGCCTATGTGTCGGACAATGACGGATCGGCATGCAAGGTTGCGGCTTTGCTGGATGCGAAAGATCGCAATTGCGACTGATCCTGCAGGTGCAGCATCGGATTGGGTCCGCAGGGAGCGCTCGTGTTCGGCCTTGCTGCGGCATCTAAAGGACCGGGAAGGCGAGGTCTTGTCAATTTCGGCGGCGGGGCCACTGGCACTGTCGGGAGCGAGGCCTATCTACTTAGATTATATAAAGCATTTAGCGGGAGAGCGCTTTGGCGGTTCTTTTCTTTTCCTATAGTCACAAGGATGAGGGACTCCGCGATCAGTTGGAGACGCATTTGCGGATGCTCCAGCGTCAAGGGTTTATCGAGGCCTGGCATGATCGCCGCATTCTCGCGGGTACACCCCTGGATTCCAGCATTGATGCGCAAATGGAACGGGCCGATATCGTCCTGCTGCTCGTGAGTTCAGATTTCCTTGCATCCGAATACTGTTATGAACGTGAAATGCAGCGCGCTTTGGTGCGTCACAGGGAAGGCGCTTGTGTCGTGATACCGGTGATCTTGCGTCCCTGCGATTGGCGTGACGCCCCCTTCGCTCCCTTGATGGCCCTTCCGACCGACGGCAAACCGGTGACAAAATGGCCAAATGCCGACGAGGCATTCCTCGAGATCACGACGGGGATCAAGAAATTGGTGAAGACGCGCAATGGCCGCGTACCGAAGCCCGCCGTTCCGTCGGTCGCTGCAATGCCGTCAACGGGTGCGACTGCGGCCGCCCCCACGCGGTCAAGTAATCTTCGTATCACACGCAGGTTTTCCGATCGCGATTGTGACAACTTTCGGCATGAAGCGTTCGAATTCCTGTTTAAATTCTTCGGCAACTCTATCGCCGAGCTTAAGGCGCGACACGAAGATATCGATGGGGAAACACGACGGGTCGATGCAAACGCGTTCACAGCGCTGCTCTATCGCGATGGCGCTGCCGTTGCGGAATGCACGATTTTTATGGGGCAGGAACACTTTGCCGGCGGGATCGCCTACGCAAACAAGATCGCCAATTCGCGCTCAGCATTCAATGAGTCGCTGTCGGTCCAGAGCGACGAACAAGCATTGTTCCTGAAGCCGCTTGGGATGAGCATGAGCGGAACCCGAGGAGACGATGACAAGTTGTCCATGCAGGGAGCCGGTGAATACTACTGGTCGATCTTCATCGAGCCGTTGCAGCGAGGGATCCGATGACATCCAACACGATCGTGGACCGCACGAAGGAACTTCTCGCGACCCCGGCTACGCGGCTTGCTCTGGACGACCACGTGACCGCAGTGCTTCGCCGGACGCTCGATGCGCTTTCAGCAGATACGTTTTCGGTCGCAGGGAACGAGGGAGAGCAGGATTTTACTGTCAGGGTCACTGCGTATGACGCCGCTGTGGCAGATCTGCGGAGCATAGTTGTCCTACTAGCGCGCTGGGGTGACCGGGATGCCGCGCTGCTGCTCGAAAAGGTGTTTGCTCGGCTTGTGGACCGTGCAAATCGTGATCACGGGGGCTCGGTTGTATGGCTGCGTCTCGCTTGGTATCCGACCGCATCAATCCTGTATGCCGCAGGCATCGCGGCGCTATGACATTCTGCACGCACTTCTGGCGACGCCCGCCTATCCCATGGATGGCCCTATCAGGCAGGGCAACGACTACATGATCACGCTGGTTTTCGGGGAGCTCCGACAGATCGAAGACTGGTTCAAGAAGCTGCCCGGACGCGAGCGACAGTACGTACCGCGCAGCGAGCATCTCCACCAACTGATTGGTCCTCTGCTGGAGGACTTGCTTTTTCTTGGCCAAAGCTACGATCCACTTTTCGACCGCTTCGAGCTATTCCTGGCGCTGACCTGCGGATTCC
>NZ_JACMYP010000060.1 GCF_020889705.1 Bradyrhizobium altum
CGCCGCATCAAGGTGGTCGAGGCCGGCCACCCCGTGCCCGATGAAGCCGGCCTGCGCGCGGCCGACGATACGCTGCGGCTGGCGGCGGAAGCCACCCCCGACGATCTCCTGCTGGTGCTGCTGACCGGCGGCGGCTCGGCGAACTGGATCGCACCCGTCGAGGGCGTGAGCTTTGCCCAGAAGCAGCAGGTCAACCGCGCGCTGCTGCGCTCCGGCGCGCCGATCGGCGAGATGAACATCGTCCGCAAGCATCTGTCGCGCATCAAAGGGGGGCGGCTGGCACGCGCCGGCCAGCACGCCGCCGAGATCGTGACGCTGGCGATCTCGGACGTGCCGCATGACGATCCCTCGGCGATCGCCTCGGGGCCGACGGTGCCGGATCCGACTACGCTCGCGCATGCCCGCGCGCTGGTCGCGAAGTACAACCTCTCGGTCGATGACGCGGTCCGCCGCGCGCTCGACGATCCCAGGAACGAGAGCTGCAAGCCGGGCGATCCCGCCTTTGCGCGGGCGACGTTCGAGCTGCTGGCAAAGCCTAAGGCCTCGATCGACGCCGCGGTGAAGGTCGCGCAGGACGCCGGCTACGAGACCATCGCGCTCGGCGCCGATCTCGAAGGCGAGGCCCGCGACGTCGCGGCCGGGCACGCCAGGCTCGCACTGAAAGCCCGCGGTGAGCGCAAGCGCGTCGCGATCATCTCCGGCGGCGAACTCACGGTGACGGTGCGCGGCAATGGCCGCGGCGGCCCCAACCAGGAGTACGCGCTGGCGCTGGCCGACCTGCTCAAGGACACGCCCGACATCTCGGCGCTCGCCGCCGACACCGACGGCGCCGATGGCGGCGCCGGCAGCGCCGCTGATCCCGCCGGGGCCGTGATCGACCAGGCGACATTCGCGAAGATGAAATCGATCGGCCTCGATCCCGGGGCCTATCTCGAGAACAACGATGCCACCGGCTTCTTCGCGCAAACCGGCGATCTGTTGCTGACAGGCCCGACGCTGACGAATGTCAACGATGTGCGCGTGATTTTGGTGGATTGATCCACCTTCGTCATTCCCCGGTGCGCAATTGCGCACCTGAGGGCAGCCCGAAGGGCTGAGCCCGGAATCCATTCAGCCGCGAAGCTTGCTGCGCAATGGATTCCGGGCTCTCGCTTCGCGAGCCTCGGAATGACAGGGCCTCAAAACTCCTGCGCGAGCTTCGCCAGCATCTCCAGCAGCGCGGCGTGGTTGGCCGGGCCGAGCACCTCGATCAGCCGCGCCTCGTGCTTGTTGGCGACCAGCTTCTTGGCGCGCGCCAGCACGGCACGGCCCCTGTCGGTCAGGACCAGGATGTGGGAACGGCGGTCATTGGTGGAGCGCATCCGCGCGCAAAGGTCGCGGCTCTCCAGCGCGTCGAGCATGGCGACGAAATTCGGCCTGAGGATGCCGAGCGTGTTGGCGATCTCGGTCTGGTTGCGGCCCGGATTCTTGTCGAGCAGCAGCAGCACCGAGAACTGCGCCGGCGTCAGCTGCAGCGGCGCGACGCAGCGCAGGAAGTCCTCGAACACCTTGAGCTGCGCACGCTTCAACGAATAGCCCAGCAGTCCGGACAGTTCGCCCAGTTGCAGCATGCTGTCGTCCCCGGCAGGATCGACCGGTTCCCTGCGCAGGGCACGCGACGATCTGACGGCATCGGAGGCGGTTTTGGAAACAGTCATCGCTCCAGGCTCGCAATCCCGGTACAAAAAACCCCGCGGGACGCTCGGGGACCTTGAGATTATATCTAATAATCGTTATGCACCATATCAAATATCGACGGCTATCAACAGCCGATCTCGGCCGACCCGACCGGCACAGCCGGCTGCGGCGGTCCGACGCTTGAGGGGGAGCGCTCGGCCTTGAACACAACGATCATGCTGTTCCTGCTGCAGGACGGCATCACCAATGGCGCGATCTACGCACTGCTCGGGCTGGCCCTGGTGCTGGTGTTCGCGGTGACGCGGGTGATCCTGATCCCGCAGGGCGAATTCGTCACCTACGGCGCGTTGAGCTACGCCATGCTGGCGACCGGCCAGGTGCCCGGCACCGTGCGCCTTGCCGTCGCGATGGGCCTTGTCGCGTTCGCGCTCGATCTGTTCTTCGCCCGCAACGCGCTGCATGCCCGGCTGGTGATCCGCTCGGTCGCGCTCAATATCGTCTTTCCCGTTGCACTGCTCGGCCTCGTCTATGCGCTGGTTGGTCCGAACACGCCGATTGCCGTCAACATTGCGCTTGCACTGCTGATCGTGGCGGCGATCGGGCTGTTTCTCTACCGCATCGCCTTCCAGCCGATCGCGCACACCTCCGTGCTGGTGCTGCTGATCGCCTCGGTCGGCTGCCATCTGGCGCTGCAAGGCCTCGGCCTGGTGTTCTTCGGCGCCGAGGGCCTGCGCGCTCCGGCGCTGTCGAATGCCGCGGTGACCGCGGGTCCGCTGCGCTTCACCGGCCAGAGCCTTGCTGTGTATGCCCTGACGGTCGGCTTCATCGTGGGGCTATGGCTGTTCTTCGGCTACACCAAGACCGGCAAGGCGCTGCGCGCCACCGCGGTCAATCGCCTCGGCGCCCGCCTGGTCGGCATCCGCACCACGCTGTCGGGCCAGATCGCATTCCTGCTCGCCTCCGTGATCGGCGCGATTTCGGGCATCCTGATCGTGCCGATCACGACACTCTATTACGACACCGGCTTCCTGATCGGCCTGAAGGGTTTTATCGCCGCCATCATCGGCGGCCTGGTCAGCTATCCCCTGACCGCGGTCGCGGCCATCGTGGTCGGCATCGTCGAGGCCTTCTCGTCGTTCTACGCCAGTAATTTCAAGGAAGTCATCGTGTTCACGCTGATCCTTCCCGTCCTGGTGCTGCGCTCGCTCGCAGCGCCCCAGGTCGAGGAAGAGAAGGACTGAGCGCGATGACACAGCGGCTTCCTCTCATCATCTTCGCGCTCGTGATGGCGGTGATCCCGCTTCTCCCGGGCATCCCGCCGTTCTGGATCGTGCTGCTCGACAATATCGGCCTCGCCGCGCTGGTCGCGATGGGGCTGGTGCTGCTCACCGGCGTCGGCGGCCTCACCTCGTTCGGACAGGCCGCGTTCTGCGGCTTCGGCGCCTACACCACGGCGGTGTTGACCACCGCCTACGGCGTCTCGCCGTGGTTGACGCTGCCGGCTTCGCTCGTGGTCAGCGGCATTGCAGCGGTGCTGCTCGGCATCGTCACGGTGCGGCTGTCAGGCCACTATCTGCCGCTCGGCACCATCGCCTGGGGCATCGGCCTCTTCTATCTGTTCAGCAAGCTGGAATTCCTCGGCCGCAACGACGGTATTTCGGGTATTCCGCCGCTCTCGATCGGCTCGTTCAAGATGCTGAGCCCGGATACGATTTATTACGCGATCTGGGTCGCGGTGCTGCTCTCCGCGCTCCTGACCATGAACCTGCTGGATTCCCGCACCGGACGCGCCATCCGCGCGTTGCGGCGCGGCCATATTGCGGCCGAGGCATTCGGCGTGCAGACGCCGCGCGCCAAGCTCCTGGTGTTCATCTATGCGGCGGTGCTGGCCGGCCTGTCCGGCTGGCTCTATGCGCATTTCCAGCGCGCAGCCAACCCGACCCCGTTCGGCGCGCAGGCCGGCATCGAGTATCTGTTCATCGCTGTCGTCGGCGGCGCCGGTTACGTCTGGGGCGGCGTGCTCGGCGCCGGCATCGTCGTGATCCTCAAAGAGGTGCTGCAGAGCTACCTGCCCTACATCTTCGGCGGCCAGAGCCAGCTCGAGACCATCGTGTTCGGCATCATGCTGGTGCTGCTGTTGCAGCTCGCACCGCAGGGCGTCTGGCCCTGGCTGATGTCGCGGCTGCCGTTCAAGCCGGCCCGCAAGACGCCGGACACATCGGTGAAGCTGGAACACCGTGAGCGGGCGGCGGGAACGTCTCCGGTCCTGCTGCACATCGACAGGGCGCGCAAGCAGTTCGGCGGCGTGCTCGCGGTGAACGATGTTTCATTCGACGTCAACGCCCGCGAGATCGTCGCGCTGATCGGCCCCAACGGCGCCGGCAAGAGCACGACCTTCAACCTGATCACCGGCGTCCTGGGCGCAACCAGCGGCAAGATCGCCGTGCTCGGCAACGAGGTCGCGAACGCTCCGCCGCAGGAGGTGGTCAAGCTCGGCGTCGCCCGCACGTTCCAGCACGTCAAGCTGGTGCCCGACATGACCGTGCTGGAGAACGTCGCGATCGGCGCGCATCTGCGCGGCAATTCCGGTGCGATCTCCAGCATGCTGCGGCTCGACCGCGCCGATGAGGCGAAACTGCTGGCGGAAGCCGCGCGGCAGATCGCGCGCGTCGGCCTGTCCGACCAGATCGACCAGCTCGCGGGTTCGCTGTCCCTCGGACAGCAACGCATCGTCGAGATTGCGCGTGCGCTGTGCGTCGATCCGATGCTGCTGCTGCTCGACGAACCGGCGGCCGGGCTGCGCCACATGGAGAAGCAGCGGCTGGCCGCGCTGCTCCGGCAATTGCGCGACGGCGGCATGTCGGTGCTGCTGGTCGAGCACGACATGGGGTTCGTGATGGATCTCGCCGACCGCATCGTGGTGCTGGATTTCGGCACCAAGATCGCCGAGGGCACGCCGGCCGCGATCAAGCGCAACCCCGACGTGATCAAGGCCTATCTCGGAGCCGCCGCATGAGTGCGCTGCTATCGGTGACCGACGTCCACATCGCCTACGGCAAGGTCGAGGCCGTGCGCGGCGTCTCGCTCGACGTTGCAGAGAACGAGATCGTCACCATCATCGGCGCCAACGGCGCCGGCAAGACCACGTTGCTCAACGCCATCATGGGCGTGCTGCCGCTGCGGGGCCGCACCGCCTTCGCCGGCACCGACATGGCGCCGCTCGACATCGAGGACCGCGTCGCGACGGGCCTGAGCCTGGTGCCCGAGCATCGCGAGTTGTTCGGCACCATGAATGTCGAGGACAATCTCGAGCTCGGCGCCTTCCGGATCGCGAAGGCAACCGCGGCACGCTCGCTGGAGCGGGTCTACACGCTGTTTCCGCGGCTCAAGGAGCGCCGCAAGCAGCTCGCCGGCACGCTGTCCGGCGGCGAGCAGCAGATGCTGGCGATGGGCCGCGCGCTGATGGGCGCGCCCAAATTGCTGATGCTGGATGAGCCGAGCCTCGGCCTCGCTCCGATCATCGTCGCCGACATCTTCCGCATCGTCGGCGAGCTTCGCGCAGCCGGCGTCTCGGTGCTGCTGGTCGAGCAGAACGCCCAGGCCGCGCTGCAGATCGCCGACCGCGCCTATGTGATGGAGCTCGGCGAGTTCGTGCTCAGCGGCTCCGCGAAGGAGATCGCCGCCAACAAGGGCGTCGCCGCGAGCTATCTCGGCTTCCAGCTCGAAGGCGAGAGCGCGATCTAGGCGCCATCGCCCGCTCGTGAAGAAGCCGGCCCCTCATTGGGACCGGCTACTTCGTTTCCGCAGATCGCGCCCAGCTCACATCGCCGGGACGTATTTGCCGTCCTTGACCGTCAGCAGGATGCGCGAGCGGTCGTCGAGGCCGTAGCGATCCTTTTCGGTCCAGTTGTAGACACCCTGGCTCGCCACGATCTCCTTCTCGGAGATGAACGCCTGGCGGATCGCCTCGCGGAATTCCGGCGTGCCGGGCTTGGCGGTCTTCAGCGCCGTCGGGATGATGCGCTTCAGCACCTCGAAGGCGTCGAAGGAATGGCCGGCGAACTGGCTGCGGCTGTTGGCGCCGTACTTGGCTTCATAGGCCGCGTTCAGCGTCAGGCCCGGCTTCTTGGTCAGCGCGCTGTCGGCTTGCGTTTCCGGCGACATCACCGGGCCCGCCGACATGATGACGCCTTCCGCGGACGCGCCCGCGATGCGGATGAAGTCCATCGTGGCGGCACCGTGGGTCTGGTAGATCAGGCCCTTGTAGCCGCGCTCGCGCAGCGCGGTCTGCGGCAGCGCCGCGGCGGTGCCGGAGGCGCCGACCAGGATGGCGTCGGGATTGGCGGCGACGAGCTTCAGCACCTGGCCCGCGACCGACGTATCCGGACGCGCGAAGCGCTCCTCATCGGTCATGGTCAGGCCCATCGGCACGGCCTGCGCCTTGAAGTCGTTGACCCAGAGATCGCCGTAGGAATCCGAATAGCCGATATAGCCGACGGTCTTGATGTTGTGCGCCTTCATGTGCTCGTAGAGCACCTTGCCCATGATCGGAATCGACTGCGGCAGGTCGACCGACCATTTCGCGCGGGCCTCATTGATCGGGAACGGCGCGAGACCGAGATGCGGGATGCCGGCCTCGTTGGCGACCGTCGACACCGCGATCGTCGTCGGCGTGATGCAGGAGCCCATGATGATGTCGGCCTTGGACTCGGTGACGAAGCGCCGCGTGTTGGTGGTCGCAGCCGTCGGATCGCCGGCGTCGTCGAGCACGATCAGCTTCAGCGGCACGCCGCCGATCTCCTTCGGCACGAAATCGAGCGCGTTGCGCTCGGGAATGCCGAGCGCCGCGGCGGGGCCGGTGGTCGAGATCGAGATGCCGATGGTGATTTCGTTGGTCTGCGCCAGCGCGGATGCACCCGGCAGCGCGAAACCGGCTGCGAGCACTGCTGCGGCGAGAGTGGCCTTCCTCATTCATTCCTCCCTGCGGATATGTTTTTTGGGTTTAAACCAGTTTTGCGGGCCAATTCAGCCCCTTCTTTAGGTCATGAGGGGCCGCGAGTCAGCCCTGAACGAGTCAGCCCTTCATGAAGCGGTCGATGACCTCCTGCGGAAATGGCGCCGATTTCAGCCTGGCGGGATCGTCCGGGTGGCAGCCGACCAGCACCCTTGTCTCGAATGCCTCGATCGCCAACGCCTCGCCCTTGAACACGCGGTGCACCACCTCGAAGCTCGAGCGCTTGATGCTCTCGATCCGGCTCTCGATGGTAATCCAGTCGCCATGGGTCGACGGGATGTGGAATTTCGCCCGCGTGTCGACCATGGGAATGCCGACCAGGCCGTATTTGTGGATGAGGTCCTGCTTCGAGCAACCGGCCGCTTCGAACATGATCGAGGTCGAGTCGTCGAACATCGCGAAGTAGCGCGGGTAGTAGACGATGTTGGCGGGGTCGCAATCGCCCCACTGGATCTGCACGTCGCGCCGATTGACGAACATGGATTATCCTCGATTGAGCTGGATCGATCCGGAAGGGCGTTCTGCGCTCTTCCGGATCATGCTTCAGCGTGGCGCCATCCGGAGCGCGGCATCGAGCCGTACCACTTCGCCGTTCAGATAGGGATTGTCGATCATGTGCAGCGCCAGCGAGGCGAACTCGTCGGCCTGCCCCAGCCGGCGCGGGAACGGGATCGCGGCAGCGAGTGAATCCTGCGCCTCCTGCGGCAGGCCGGCCAGCAAGGGCGTCATGAACAGGCCCGGCGCGATGGTCAGCACGCGGATGCCGAATTGCGCGAGCTCGCGCGCGATCGGCAAGGTCATCGCGACGATGCCGCCCTTGGAGGCCGAATAGGCCGCCTGCCCGATCTGGCCGTCATAGGCCGCGACCGAGGCCGTCGAGATCACGACGCCGCGCTCGCCGTTCGCGAGCGGCTCGAGCTTCGACATCTCGGCGGTCGCAACCCGCAGCATGTTGAACGAGCCGATCAGATTGACCTTGATCACCTTGTCGAAGTCGGCGAGCGCCATCGGCCCTTCGCGGCCGATCACGCGCTTGGCCACCCCGATGCCGGCACAGTTGACCAGCACGCGGGCCGGACCATGCGCCTTGGCGGCGGCAGCGACCGCGGCTTCGGCTGCCGCTGCATCGGCGACGTCGCAGACCACCGCAATGCCGCCGATCTCGGCGGCGACGCTCTCGGCGAGCGTGGCGTTGAGGTCGCAGACCGCGACCTTGGCGCCCTGCGCAGCCAGCCGGCGTGCGGTCGCCGCGCCCAATCCCGATGCACCGCCGGTGACGATGGCGGCCTGGTCCTTCAACTGCATGGCATTCTCTCCTTGAATGGTCAGACGAGTTTGATCACCGATGCCGGCGGCACCGGCGCATAGAGCGCTTCGATGATGTCAGTGCGATGCTCCAGCACCGCACGCTGGTTGATCGAGCCCTTGTCGGTGACCTCGCCGCGATCGATCGACAGCGGTGTGTCGAGCAGGATCGCCCGCGCGATCCGGTTCGACGAACCGGTCGCGCTCGCAAGGACCCGCGCGAAACGTTCACGGAAAGCAGCACGCACCAGCGGGTCGTTGGCCGCAGCCGCGATGGCACCAGAGGCAAGCTGTGGATTGATCAGGCGGCAGCCATCGAGATCGAGGATCACGATCGCCGCCAGCTCGTCGCGGTTGAGCCCCGCGATCACGACGTCGCGCACCAGCGGCGCGCAGGTGCCGACGAAGCGCGCCCTTAAGGGTCCGACGCTGACCCAGGTGCCGCTTGCCAGCTTGAAATCCTCGGCGATGCGGCCATCGAAATCGAAACCGGCATCGAGATCGCCGGCGTTGGCGGGCTTCAGCGCATCGCCGAACTTGTAGAAGCCTTCCTCGTCGAACGCCTTGGCGGTCAGTTCGGGCTGCCGCCAGTAGCCGGGCGTCACGTTCGGACCCTTAGCGCGGACCTCGAGCTTGCCGTTGTTCGGGACCAGCTTCGCGTCATTGCCCGACACCGGAAGCCCGACATGGCCGGAGCGGCTGGTATCGGGCCGCACCGACATGAAGAACGGCGAGGTCTCGGTGGCGCCGAGCCCGGTCAGCATCGGGACGCGATAGCCCGTCTCCTGCACCGCGAGCGCGTCGAGGCTGTTCCAAATGAACGGCGACAGCGCGGCGCCCGAGAAAAACATGGCATGCAGCCGGTGGAAGAATTTTGCCCGGAGGCCGGCATCGTCGCGCAGATAGGGCAGCAGCGATTCATAGCCCTTGGGCACGTTGAAATAGACCGTCGGCGAGATCTCGCGCAGGTTGCGCACGGTCTCCTCGATCCCGCCAGGCATCGGCTTGCCCTCGTCGAGATACATCGAACCGCCGTTATAAAGCGTCAGCCCGACATTGTGGTTGCCGCCGAACGTGTGATTCCACGGCAGCCAGTCGACGATCACAGGCGGCTCGTCCTTCAGGAACGCCAATGTCTCGCGCAGCATCACCTGGTTGGCGCAGATCATGCGCTGGGTGTTGATGACGGCCTTGGGATTGCCGGTCGAACCCGACGTCAGCAGGAATTTCGCGATGGTATCCGGACCGATCGCGGCATGGGTCGCGTCGAGGCGCGGATCTTCCGGCGACGCCATGAGATCGGCGAGCCGCGTCACCTCGCGGCCGGGTACAGCGCCGCGGCTCGCGGCGATCTCGACATCGGGTCCGACATTGGCGCGCAGGGCGTCGGCAAATTTGTCGGCATCATCGACGAAGACGAGGCCCGGCGTCAAAAGCTTGATGACGAAGCTGAGCTTGCCGTAGTCGCGCGACACCAGCGAATAGGCCGGCGACACCGGACAGAACGGAATGCCGGCATAGAGTGCGCCGAGCGCGACCAGCGCGTGATCGATCGAATTGCCCGACAGGATCACGATCGGCCGCTCGGCCGACAGCCCGCGGGCGATCAGCGCGGACGCAATGCGCCGGGTCGCCTCCAGCAATTGCGCGTAGGTGATCTGGCGCCAGCCGCCGCCGGCTGCGCGCTCGGCCATGAAGACGCGATTCGGCTCGGCGTTTGCCCAGTGATGCAGGCGATCGGTGAGGCGAGTGGGAAAGTCGGCGAGATTGAGCTTGGGGCGGAGATAGATCGTGCCGTCGGCGCGGCGCTCGACGGTGACGTCGGGATTGCCGAACGAGATCGGGCGCAGCGGATGCGCACTCGCGGTGGACGCAGACGGCGTGGCGTTCATGTCGGCTTCACCTTGGCGGTCTTGCGATCCAGGAAGGCACGGATGCGCTTCTTGGCCTCCTTGTCGCTCTGCGCCACCGTCGCCATCAGCGATTCCATCAAGAGGCCGGTCTGCGGATTGGCCTCGGCGATCATCGGCAGCGCCTGCAGCACCGCGAAGTTGGTCAGCGGCGCATTGGCGGCGACGCGCTCGGCAAGCTCCAGCGCTTTCGGCAACGCGCCGTCGGCTTCGGTGAGATATTGCGAGAAGCCGTAGGCCGCGCCCTCGGTCGCCGAATAGACCCGGCCGGTCAGCATCATGTCCGCCATCCTGGGCACGCCGATCAGGCGCGGCAGCCGCACCGATCCGCCGCCGCCGACGAAGATGCCGCGCTGACCTTCGGGCAGCGCGAAATAGGCCGACGGCTCGGCGACCCGGATATGCGCGGCGCAGGCAAGCTCCAGCCCGCCGCCGATCACCGCGCCCTTCAGCGCGGCGATCACCGGCACGCGGCAATACTGGATGCGGTCGAACACCCGGTGCCACATCTGGGAATGCACCAGCCCCTCGGTGGCGTCGCGTTCGGTGAGTTCGGAGAGATCGAGGCCGGACGAGAAATGATCGCCGACACCATGGATGACGACGGCACCGACCGCGTCAGGAATCGCTGAAAAACAGTCCCGGAGCGCCAGGATGATGCCGTCATTGAGCGCATTGCGCTTGGCCGGCCGGTTGAGCCCGACGGTCAGCACCGCCCCTCGCGTCTCGATCCTGAGCAGCGAGGCATCACCCGCGTCGGTAGCGTTTCCCATGGCGTTATTGTTTCCTATTCAGAATAGTTATGTTTTATAACTATCATCACAGGAGTCAAGACAGGACATGACGAGGATAGAGTTGGTACGCGCAACTCCCCTCCACCCGTCGTCCCTGCGAAAGCAGGGACCCATAACCACAGGGTCGTGTTGTTGAGATGAGCTGTGGCCACAGCTCTGCGATCCAATTCGCAATCGTGGTTATGGGTCCCGGCTCAAGGCCGGGACGACACCAAATGTGTTGCACGGCCTGTGAGTCATACTTCCGCATTCTCGCGACATGATTTGTCCGAGGCTTGCTTGGCGTTTCGTCCTGGGGCGCGCCGCCTTCCCCTCGTCATTCCGCGGCTCGCGCTCACAACACCTGATGCACGTCGATCACGACGCGGTCGGCGTGGCGGGCGGCGGAGCCGATGAAGATGTGCTCCATCAGCCAGCGGTACTTTTCGGCGCCGGTTTCGAATTTCGGCACGGTGCGGAAGTAGATCAGCTTCGGGTCGACCGGTTCGCCGCGCTTCAGCTTCTCGAGCAGATCGACCGGCCCGAAGCGGATGCCCTTGTTCTCGACATAGATGACGGCGCCGTCGTCGGTCTCGAAGGCATATTTTGCCTCCAGCTCGATCAGCTCGCTGGGCCGGATGATCTGGAAGTCGGCGCCGAACGGCAGCACCTTGCCGTTGACGGTCTCGCCCCTCACCTCGCCGCCGATGATCGGAATGATGCGGCGGACGCCGGTGCCGATGTCGCCGGCGGACGTCACCTCCGCAATCCGGGCGGTGATGGTGAAGACGTATCTGGTCTGGAGCTCGGGCACCATGGAGAACCTATTTCTTGAGGCATGATCCTTTCGGAAAACCGGGTCCCACTTTTCCGGGATCATGCCTAGCCTATCATGCGCTGCGGCAGCCAGGTCGCCAGCAACGGGAACAGGATCAGGATCACCAGCCGGATCAGATCGGTGATCACGAACGGCAGCACGCCGACAAAGATCGTCGACATGTTGACGTCCTTGATGACGCTCTTGATCACGAACACGTTCATGCCGACCGGCGGATGGATCAGGCCGAGCTCCACCGTCATGACGATGATGATGCCGAACCAGATCGGATCGAAGCCGAGCGCGGTCACCACCGGAAACACGATCGGCACGGTGAGGATCACCATCGCCATCGCGTCCATCAGGCAGCCGAGCACTAGATACATCAGCAGGATCAGCGCCAGCACGCCATAGGGACCGATGCCGAGCCCGGTGAGGAACTCAGTGACGTTCTGCGGCGTCTGGGTGATGGTGAGGAAATAGCCGAAGCAGAGCGCGCCGATCAGCACGGTGAACACCGCCGCCGCGGTGCGCGTCGCCTGCAGCAGCGATTGCAGGATGCCGTCCTTGGTCAGCTTGCCCCGGAGGATGCCGATGATGAAGGCACCGACCGCGCCGACCGCGCCCGCCTCGGTCGGGACGAAGAAGCCGCCATAAAGCCCGCCGATCACGAACAGGAACAGCAGCAGCGGCGACCAGACGTCGCGCATCGCAAGCAAGCGCTCATGCCACGACGCCTTCTTGCCTGCCGGCAGGAAGCCCGGCCGCGTCACGCCGATGATGCCGATCGTGATCATGTGCATCGCGATTGCGAGCAGGCCCGGCACCACGCCGGCGATGAACAGCTTGCCGATGTCCTGCTGGGTGATGATGCCGTACACCGCGAGCACCGTGGATGGCGGCAGCATCGCCCCGAGCGTGCCGCCGACCGCGATCACGCCGGTGGAGAAGGATTGCGGATAGCCGAAGCGGCGCATCTCGGGATAGGCCACCGCCGAGAAGGTCGCGGCGGTCGCGACCGACGAGCCCGAGATCGCGGCAAAGCCGCCGCAGGCGGCGATGGTCGCAATGCCGAGCCCGCCCTTCCAGTGGCCGACAAAGGTGTTGGCGGCGCGGAACAGCTCGCGGCTGATGCCGGAGACGGACACGAAGGCGCCCATCAAAAGGAACATCGGGATCACGCCGAAGGAATAATCCGTCACCGTGCGCATCGTGGTCTGACCGACCAGTTTCAGCGCCGGAGCGAAGCCGGTGAGATAGCCAAAGCCGGTGATGCCGACGAGGCCCATCGCCATGCCGACGGGGACACGCAACAGCATCAGCGCGAACAGGCAAACGAAGCCGATGACGGCGACGGCCTCGGCACTCAAATCGAGACTCATGGCCGTCTACTCCGCAGTCTTGATCTTGGCATCGTGGATATCTTCCGGACGGAAGATCAGGCGGTAGGTCCGGATCGCGATCAGCAGCACCGCGGAGACATCACCGAGCCACGACACCAGGAAGAACGGCCAGACCGGAACGCCGAGATCCATGGTGACGATGTGGCTGTTCCGGGTGTCGATCACCTTGTCGACCAGCGTGTAGGTCTGCACCGTCACCACGAACAGCAGCACCAGCGTCGCGAAGATGTCGATCCAGCGCTGATAACGCGGCGAGGCATTGGCCCAGACCAGATCCACGGTGATGTGGGTGCCGCGATAGCTCGTCGCCGCGATGCCCCAGAAGATCAGGATGCCGAGCAGGAACTGGCCGAAATTGTAGTAGTCGGGGATCGTCACTGAGAAGAACTTGCGCATGAACACCGCGGTGAAGGTGTTGAGCGCGACGACGCCGACGAAGAAGGCCGCCACCCATTCGATCGAATCGATGAAGCGGTCCATGAAATTCTTGCGCACCGGCTCGGGTGGACCGGTGATCGCGCCGTCCTGGGAAACTTCGGAATTGGCAGCCATGATTCGATCGTCGCTTCCTCGGCTCGTCATTCCGGGATGCGCCGCTTGGCGCAGGCCCGGAATCCATACGCCCGATCGTGGTTATGGATTCCGGGCTCGCGACTTCGTCGCGCCCCGGAATGACGGGGCGCGCTAGATCCCCGCCTCGTACTTCTTCAGCGTGGCCTGCAGATCGGCCTCGATCTTCTCCGCATCGCCGCCGGCCTTCTTCACGGCCTCGGCCCAGCTGTCGCGCAGCGGCTTGACCGCCTTCTTCCACTCGGCGAGTTGATCCGCCGCCAGCGGATAGACCTCGTGGCCTTGCAGCGCCTTCATCTTGGTGCGGCCGTTGGCTTCGAAATCGGTCCAGGGATCGGTGACCTTGGAAGCCCATTCCGGCGTGCAATGATCGTCGATCACCTTCTTCTGGGCGTCCGACATCGCATTATATTTGGCGAGGTTGATGTTGTAGGTGAACACCGTCGTGTAGAGCGGCACGTCCATGTGGTACTTCACCACCTTGTCGATGCCGAACAGGAAGACCGATCCCCAGGGGAAGGTGATCTCGTCGGCGACGCCGCGCTCGATCGCATCGCGCGATTCCGGCGCGGAGGCCTGCACATTGGTGCCGCCGAACATCTTCACCATCTCGCCGATGGTGCTCTGGGCGGGGCGCACCTTCACGCCGCTAAGGTCGCTCGGCAGCACGATCTTCTTCTTGCCGTGCAGCGCGCCCGGATCGTGGATGAAGGCGAAGCAGAGCTTGGTGTCCTTCATCTCGGTTGGCGCGTATTTGTGGTACCACTCGTTCAGCGCCAGCGTGCCCTTCTTGCCGTCCGAGAACACGAACGGGAGCTGGCCCGCGGCCGCGATCGGGAAGCGGCCGGGCTGATAGCCGGGATTGACATAGGTGACGTCGGCGATGCCGTCGCGCGCCATGTCGTAATGGTCGAACGCCTTGCCGAGCTGCTCGGACGGAAACACGGTGACCTTGATGGTGCCGCCCGATGCCTTCTCGATGTCGGCGGCCCAGGCCTGCGTCGCCGGAACCAGCGGATGCGCCGGCGGCACCCAGAGCGACACTTTGAGATTGACGGTCTTGTCCTGCGCCTGCGAAGGACCTGCGGCCGGCACGATGGCGGCGGCTGCCATCAGCAGCGCCAACAAACTCTTCCTCATCACCTCTCCTCCTCTCCAGGACGGGCTTCGTGCCCGGTCTCATTACTTAACATGTTATCTAATTCGCACGGATATTCAAGACGAAATCCGCAGGGAGGACGCCTCGTCGCAGCCGGCCTCTCCGGCATCTTGCGCTGCGGCGAACGCAGGTCCCGCGCAAATCCGCCTTGCCAAAACTGTTATATGATATAGTTGCCTTGGCAAGTTGATGGCGACCGCCCCGGCGCGGGCGCCTGCTGAAAGGCTATCCGATCGGGAGGAGCAGGTGTTGCGGACAAAAGTAGCAATCATAGGCGCAGGTCCGGCCGGACTGTTGCTTGGGCAACTACTTCATACTTTCGGCGTAGACAACGTCATTCTCGAGCGGCAGACCCCGGATTACGTGCTGGGGCGGATCCGCGCCGGCCTGCTCGAGGAAGGCACCGTGTTGCTGCTCGACAGCGTCGGCGCCGGCGCGCGGCTGCACCAGGAAGGCCTGGTTCATCACGGCGTCGAGCTGGCGTTCGGCGGTGCACGGCACCGCATCGACATGCATTCGGCGACCGGCAAGACCGTGACCATCTACGGCCAGACCGAGGTCACGCTCGATCTGATGAACGCCCGCAAGGCGGCCGGCCTGACCTCGGTCTACTCCGCCGCCGACGTCACGCCGCATGATTTCGGCACCGATCATCCGCGCGTCACCTACGTCAAGGACGGCGTCACCTACGAACTCGCCTGCGATTTCATCGCCGGCTGCGACGGCTTCCACGGCGTCAGCCGCGCCAGCGTGCCGGCGTCGGCGATCACCAGCTACGAGCGGGTGTATCCGTTCGGCTGGCTCGGCATCCTCTCGGAAACGCCGCCGGTCTCGCCGGAGCTGATCTACAACAACCACGCGCGCGGCTTTGCGCTTTGCACGATGCGCTCGACCCATCGCAGCCGCTATTACGTGCAATGCTCGCTCGACGATCATGTCGATCAATGGTCGGACGAGCGGTTCTGGGACGAGTTGAAGCGCCGCCTCGACCAGAAGGCCGCCGACGAGATCGTCACCGGCCCCTCGATCGAAAAGAGCATCGCGCCGCTGCGCAGCTTCGTCGCCGAGCCGATGCGGTTCGGCCGGATGTTCCTGGCCGGCGACGCCTCGCATATCGTGCCGCCGACCGGCGCCAAGGGCCTCAATCTTGCGGCCAGCGACGTGCATTATCTGTCGCAGGCGCTGCGCGAATATTACGACGAGAAATCCTCTTCCGGCCTCGACTTCTATTCGGCGAAGGCGCTGGCGCGGGTCTGGAAGGCGGTGCGCTTCTCCTGGTGGATGACCTCGATGCTGCACAAATTCCCCGACGAGGGCGAATTCGCCGCGCGCATCCAGATCGCCGAACTCGACTATCTCGTCAGTTCGAAGGCGGCTTCGACCTCGCTGTCGGAGAACTATGTGGGGCTGCCGTTTTAGATGGCCTGCACGATAGTTGACCCGTCACCCTGAGGTGCGAGCCCTGCGGTGCACTTGCACCGCTGGGAGAGCCTCGAAGGATGAATCGGCCAAAGTGGGGCCGTGCATCCTTCGAGGCTCGCCGAAGAGGCGAGCACCTCAGGATGACGGGATCAAGATCGTCCTTGCATCAAACGGTGCGGTCGTCCAGCTTCGGCGTCACACAGTTCGGGAGCACCCGCCATGCTCACCCTCTATTTCGCACCGGGCGCCAGCTCGATGGCGGTGCATATCGCCTTGCACGAGATCGGCACGGACTTCGAGGCACGGCCGATGTCGTTCAGCCCAACGACATGCGCGCGCCCGACTATCTCGCGCTCAATCCGGAAGGCAAGGTCCCGACGCTCGTGATCGACGGCCGGCCGCTGACCGAGGTCGCGGCGATCCTGTTCTATCTCGCCCGGCGCTTTCCCGAAGCCAAGCTACTGCCGCGCGACGACATCGAGGCCGAGGCGCAGGCGCTGTCGTTGATGTCCTTCATCGCCTCGACGCTGCATCCGGCAAGGGCGCGCGGGCTCGACTACGCGAAGGCGGTCTGGGGCATCGCCGATCGCCGGCTCGGTCACGGCTGGGCGATCGGCAGCTTCTCGATCGCCGACATCCATCTGTTCCGGCTGTACTGGCGGCTCGCCAATTCGCTGAAACCGCCGCCGCAGACGTTCCCCAACCTCACGGCGCATTACAACAGGGTGATGGCGCGGCCGGCGGTGCAAAAGACGATCGAGATCGAGAGCAACGTCGGCTACGAATTGCCGGCGTGACCGGTCGCAGCGTTCGCGCTTTCAAACACCTGCGCAAATCCCGTTTAAAACTTTGTAGGCGGTGAAACCGCGATCGACATCGCGTTCAATGGCGTCAACGCAACGCCATGCACGAGATTCAGATGACCACCGATACGCAAGTCGCCCCCGACATTCCCCAAGATGTTCCCGAAGGCTTCGAGCCGCTGTTCCGCAAGAGCCCGCTCACCGAGCCCTGGGAGCCGCTATACCAGAAGAAGACCGAGCGCGCCGTCATCATCGGCCTGCGGCTGGCGAGGCCGCACACCAACGGCCGCGGCCTGATCCATGGCGGGCTGATCGCGGCACTCTCCGACAACGCGATGGGCTATAGCTGCGGCCAGGCGACCGGCTGGACCACCTCGTATGTGACGATCTCGCTCACGGTCGATTTCGTCGGCTCGGCCAATGTCGGGCAGTGGCTCGCAATCGAGAGCGATGTGATCAAGACCGGCAGCACGATCTGCTTCGCGCAGAGCCTGATCAAGGCCGACGGCGGGACGATCGCGCGCGCCAGCGGTACGTTCCGCGTGGTGCCGAAGAAGGCGCCGGCGAGCTAAGCGTTGCGCGCTAGCCGAAGTGCCAGTCGGTGATCTCGGTGACGAGATCGATGAAGGTCCGCACCTTGGCCGACAACAGCCGGGATGTCGGGTAGACGACATGGATCGGCACCGGCGGCTGCTCGAATTCGGCGAGCACGATCCTGAGCCGCCGCGCCTTCAGCGATTCGGCGGCCTGGTAGGCCATCACCCGCGTCAGTCCGCCGTCCTGCTCGGCGTACTGGATGGCAGCGTCCGAGCTGTTGCTGGTGAAGCGTGGCGTCGGCATGATGCGGATCTCCTGGCCGTCCTCCATGAAGCGCCAATCCGGCGTCGCGGTCATCGCGCCGAACTGGATGGTGTCATGGGCGGTGAGGTCGGCCGGCCGCTTCGGCTCGCCGCGAAGCTTGAGATAGCCGGCCGAAGCCACCACGATGCGGCGCATCTGGCCGACATGGCGCGCCACCAGCGTCGAATCCGGCAGGTGCCCGAGCCTGACCGCGAGGTCGACGCCGTCCTCGACGAGGTTGATCCGGCGGTCCGACAGCCGCAGGTCGACGCCAACATCGGGATAGCGTTTGAGGTAGGCGGTCACGACCGGGCTGACATGGAGCCGCCCGAAGCCGAACGGCGCCGAGATCACCAAGCGGCCTTCGGGGCGGGTGCGCTCGCTCTCTACCGCGTCCTCGGCCTCCTCGACGTCCGCAAGGATCCGCCGCGCCCGCTCCAGGTAGCGCGAGCCGGCGTCGGTCAGCGTCACCTGCCGCGTGGTCCGCTGCAGCAGCCGCGCACCGAGCCGCTCCTCCAGCGCAGCGATCAGCCGCGTGATGGCTGACGGAGACAGGCCGAGCTTCCGGGCGGCGGGGGCAAACCCCTCGAGGTCCGCCACCGCGACGAAGGCCTGCATGGCGTCGATCCGGTCCATGACACTATTGCATAGTCGGCAACAGTGAAGTGTCAATTCCCAAGATTGCCTACGATCCGGAAATGCCCATGTTACGGTCTAAGGACGGCCGCTTTGTCGCCCGTGGCGGGAGGCTCAGATGTCAGACGTTCGCAGCTATTCGAGCGATGTCGGGTTCACCCCGGCGGTGAAGGAAATCCAGACCCGCAAGGGCTCGAGCGCGACCTACGCCGAGGTCGAGGCCCATGGCGGCTGGCAAACCGAGGTGGACGACAACCTTGCGGCCTTCCTCGCCAACACCAACAGCTTCTATCTCGCGACCGCCTCGGCCGGCGGTCAGCCCTACATCCAGCATCGCGGCGGGCCGAAGGGCTTCATCAAGGTCCTCGACAAGCACACCATCGCGTTCGCCGATTACAGCGGCAACCGGCAATTCATCACCCAGGGCAATTTCTCCGAGAACCCGAAGGCCTACATCTTCGTGATGAATTACGCGTACCGGCAGCGCGTGAAGATCTGGGGCGAGGCGCGGGTGGTTGAAGACGATCCGGCGCTGACGCGTTCGCTGATGCCGCAGGGCTATCGCGCGCGACCCGAGCAGGTGATCCTGTTCAAGGTCGCGGCGTGGGACACCAACTGCCCGCAGCACATCCCGCAGAAGTTCGACGCGGCCGATGTGGCCAGCGCGCTCGCCTCACGCGACCAGCGCATCGCCGAGCTCGAGGCGGAGCTCGCCGCATTGAAGGGCGAGCCCACTCCTGCCCCAGCCGGTTAGGCCGCCTGCTGCTGCAACGGCGCCCAGGCGAATTCCGGATAATATTGCTGCATCATCCGGCCGACATAGGCAGTGAGATTGTCGAACTTCTCGGTGCGCTCGCGCAGCGGTGAATCGAAGAACGGCGTCAGGATTCCCGCGAGCGCGCCGAACGCGGTGGCGTCGGTGCCGCACGGCGCGTTGCCCATCAGGTAGGGCTTGTCGCCGAGTTGCACCGACAGCGCAAACAGCGAGCGGAGCGCGAGATCGACGTCCTCATCGGGGCCGTGGCGGCCAAGCCCGCTCAACAGATAGTTCTCGGCGACGCGGAACTGGGCGTCCTCACGCAGCTTGTCGCGCAGATGATCGGGCGCGCCGTCGAAGAAATGCGCGGGTCCCTTGGCGAAATTGGCGTCGTCGACCCAGCGCGCGCCGACCAGCGCCCAGTAGACGTGATGCTCGATCATGCGCTCGAAGGCCCAGGCCTGCGCCCGCGCCTGCAGGCTCAGCGGCGCATCGAAATCGAAGCCGTATTTGCCCTCGATATGGGCGCGGATGAAGGTCGAATCGGCGATCGTCTCGCCGTCATCGGCGATGAACGGCAGCTGGCCCTTGGGAGAAGCCGGCGGCATCGCTCTTTCCTTGCGATAATCGAGCCCGGCCATCTTGAGCTGGACCTCGGTCTTGGTCACGAAGGGGCTGATTTCCGGCAGGCCGAAGCCCGTGCCAAAGCCAAAAAGCGTAATCATATGAAGCTCCCGATCGCCTGTGGTCGTGAATTAAAGCTAGCCGCCCCCTGCTGCCAGCATGGTGTCAGCAGTAGCGGCATTCACTGTCGAGCGGGCCGACCGGCGCGAGGCGGCGAACCGCCTCGCGAGCGCGCTTGACCAGCCGTGCCCGCCCGTAGGACCAGGCTGCGCTGATGGACTGAGCGACCAGCGCAACCAGGGCCCAGCGCAGGTCGCCGGAGGTGGAGTAGACCGTGACCAATTGTTCCAGCGCGAAGCTCTGCGCCTGCCGGAAACCGAGCTCATCAAGATTCGTCATGGACAAATTCCCTTCACTTGAGGTGTTGTCCTGCTATAGCCCCCACCTGCTGCCAACATGCTGTCAGCAGCAGTGACAGGGGGCGCGAAAAGTCGACGCGCCGAGACACTGCGAGACCCGTCAAGACAGCTGCCAAAACACTGCTAAGACACCCGCCAAGCGAGCGACCAAGAGAATTGCCATGAGACGCGCCGACCGGCTGTTTCAGATCATCCAGGTGCTCCGCCGCACCCGTAAGCCTTTGACCGCAGATGCGATCGCAGCCGAACTCGAGACATCGAAGCGGACCATCTATCGCGACATCGCCAGCCTGATCGAGCAGCGGGTGCCGATCCGCGGCGAGGCCGGCATGGGCTACATCCTGGAGAAGGGTTTTGACCTGCCGCCCTTGATGCTGACACCCGACGAGATCGAGGCCTGCGTGCTCGGCGCGCAATGGGTGGTCGGTCATGCCGATCCGGCGCTGGCACGCGCGGCCGAGGACCTGATGGCCAAGATCGCCGAGACCGTGCCCGACCGGCTGCGGCCGTTCGTGCTGGAGCCGGCGAGCCGCGCCCGCTCCGCCTGGAACCGGGAGCCCGACCGCATCGACATGGTCAGGACCCGCAGCCAGATCCACGAAGGCAAGAAGATCACGCTCAACTATCGCGACGAGCATGGCCGCGATAGCGAGCGCACGGTCTGGCCGATCGCGGTCGGCTATCACGAGGCGGTGCGGCTGCTCGCCGCCTGGTGCGAGCTGCGCAAGGATTTCCGCAGCTTCCGCACCGATCGCGTGGTCACCGCTGTTTATCACGACGAGAAGTATCCGGAGCGGCGCGACCTGCTCAGGGCGCGCTGGCGGCGCAGCCTGGTGTGGGAAGCACCGAGGGACACCTGATGACCAGCAACGCGATCGACGCGGCGGACGCGAGCCCCTGCCAGTCCTGCGGCGCCTGCTGCAGCTATTCGGAAAACTGGCCGCGTTTCACCCTGGAAGACGACGCGCAGCTCGATCTGATCCCGCCGCAATTCGTCAATGCGCGCCAGTCAGGGATGCGCTGCGAGGGCGACCGCTGCTCGGCGCTGTCGGGCCGGGTCGGAGAGGCAACGCGCTGCGAGGTCTATGCGGTGCGGCCGGAGGTGTGCCGAACCTGTCTGCCGGGCGACGCGGAATGCGCGATGGCCCGGCGCCGGCATGGGCTGCCGCTCATCCCGAGCGCGCAGCCGGATTGAGCACGGCTCTTTTATTTGCGCATGATCTCCGCGCAAACGCGTTCCGCGTTTGTCGCGAGGGAAAACCGGTTTCCACTTTTCCGGATCATGCTTAAGCCGTCACAGTCACCGTCTCGCTGACGTCCTCGTCGTCGAGTTCGTCATCGACAGCAGGCGCGAAGCTCGACAGCGGCTTGGTCGACAGCGTGATCGGCTTGCGGCCGCCATGCGACACGGTCGCAGCACGGGCCGGCTCACGCGACAATGCGTACAGCGTCGACCCGACGCGGCCGCCGGAATTGACCAGCTCCCATTCGCTGCAGCTCGACGCAATCGCCACCGCGAGTGCATGCAGATGGCTGCGGCGATAGCAGAACAGCGCGAGCATCGCCCTGACGTCGGGCGCGACATTGGCAACCAGCAGCGTAAGCCCGTTCGGATTGGCGCGGTACATCTGGCCGAGCAGGTCGTCCGCAACTGGGCAGGCATCGTTCTCGAACGCGTCGCGGCTTGAAAACATTTGCAAATCCCCCTCGATCGGGAAGATGCCGCGCAATCCTCTAACGAAAGGTTAACCACGGCCTCCGGTCGTCTCCGGGGCCCCTTGCCCGTTGCACGCGAATCACATCCGCCCGCCGCTGGAGCGTTTTCAAGCGAAGTGGATACCGGTCGCGTGAGGAGCGCGCGTCAAAACAAGAATCCAGAGCCCCGTTCCGATTCCATCGGAACGGAAGCGGCTCTGGCGGCCCGATCGTGGTCCGAAATGTGGGAAGAAGCGTCCGCGCGCCGCTCAGTTCGCGGCCATGTAGATCGACAGCGCGAATCCGGTGAGGTGGTGCAGCGCCTGGTCGACCCCGATCAGGGTCCAGAACCAGGGATGGCCCGATTCCAGCGTCACGCCGAAATGCGAGGCGCAGATGCCCTTGCAGCGATCGACGATGATGTGGATCACGAAGTCGACGAAGGCGACGTACCAGAACCGCGGCGCCACCACCAGGATCAGCGCCAGCGCGACCGCGAGATGGACCAGGCAATGCGCGAGCAGCGGCATGGCCCAGCCGGTCTTCTGATCCTTGCCTATCGCCATCCAGGCGTTCTGCAGCATGAAGTCAGCGATGATGTGCTTTGCGGTGAGAAGCAACATCCATCCCACCAGGGCACCAACCGACACCGACGATGACATGGCAGGAAACAACAAGCTGACGCCCTTTTACTTCGATGAATGTGATTGCAGGAAATCCGGGTCAGGCCGTCAGCACAATTCCGCGAACCGAAGCTTGTCTCATTTATGACATCTCCGGCGGCGGAATGCACCTGCGGTCCCCCGAAAATCACATCTGGGTTCGGACGTCGATAGTGGCGATGGTCATGTGGCATCGCGGCGCAGGTCAACAGGGATTAAGGTTACGGCCGGTGGCCGGTTTGCATTCCCGCCGGGGAGGTATATCGTCGGCGGCACAGGAAATTTTCTTTCTTTTATAGTCATTTACGGATTCACCGGGCAGCGCCGCGCCGCTGCGGCAACGGGGCCGTCCCGGACGGGTGATCAGCCATGAGTGCCGAAGCCCCCGCGCCTTCGCCAGCGTTGCCGCGGCCACGCCCTCCGGTCGCCAAGAGCAACCGCGCGCAGATCATCATCTTCACCATGCTGACGCTGTTCTTGAGCGCGATCACCGTGATCGGCGGCCGGGTCTGGCTGCGCAATTCGGAAACGCTGGTGTTTGCGGTCGGCGATGCCAACGGCCCGGAGGCCAAGTTCGCCGCCCGCCTCGCCACCGTGCTGAAGAACAATTCGTCGCGACTGCGGCTGAAGATCTCGCCGAACCCCGACAACGCCAAGGCGCTGGTGCAGTTCGATCGCCGCGCCGCAACGCTTGCGATCCTGCGCACCGATGCAAAGGTGCCGCCGCGCGCCCGCGCCATCGCGATCCTCGAGCATGATGTGGTGCTGGTGCTGAGCCCCGGCGGCAGGAAGATCAAGTCGCTGACCGAACTGAAGAGGAGGAAGATCGCAGTCGTCGGCGACGGCGAGAACAGCGTCAATTTCGTCCGCAGCGCGCTGGAGATTTCCGACAGCCCGGATGCGGCGCAGCGAGTGCAGCAGGCGCCGCCGAACACGCCGTTCGACAAATTGTTCGCTTCGGGCTTCGCCGCCGTGGTCGTGATCGAGCATGCCTCGAAGATCATCAAGGACAAGACCTACGAGCAATATGCCAAGCGCGCCGGCGGCTTCACCTTGAACGCGATCGACGAGGCCAAGGCGCTGGCGCGCAAATATCCGGCGATCTCGGAGGAGACGATCTCGACCGGCATGCTGTCGTCCTCGCCGGCGATCCCCGGCGACGACGACGACACCATTGGGCTGGAATGGCTGCTGGTCGCGCAATCCTCGATGTCCACGACCACGGCGGCCGAGCTCGCGCGCATCGTCTATGAGAACAAGTCCGAGCTCGCGCTCGACGACGGCTTCGCCTCCAAGATCGAGCCGGCGGCGACCGACAAGGACGCCTTCATCGTCGCCCATCAGGGTGCGGCCGAATACATCAATGACGATACCAAATCGTTCATGGATCGCTACAGCGACGTGATGTATCTCGGCGCCGCCGCGCTCAGCATCATCGGCTCGATCTTCGCTGCGATCTACACCAAGATCACCCGCGTCGCGCCGGAGAAGGCCAGCGAACTGGCGGGCCGGATCCTCGACATCGGCGAGCGCGTCGAGCACACCACCTGCGCGGAGCATCTCGACGAATTGCAGGACGAGCTCGAGGCGATCCTGCGCGGCGCGGTGATCGGCTTGCGCGACGGCACCGTTTCCGGCGACGGCCTCGACACCTTCAAGCTCGGCTACGAGCTGGTCCGCGACGAGATCGCGCTGCGCCGCGACCATCTCAAACGCCACCCGCCGGCAGTCGATGACAATCTCGTGGTGGTGAAGACCGCGAACGGGTGAAGCGGGCCGTTGGTTACGCTGCGTAAACACCTGTCGTCCCTGCGAAAGCAGGGACCTATACGCCGCGGCGGAAGTTGTGAACGGGACTCGTCGTTCCAGCGTCGCGCAGCAATCAGCATGGGTGGTTATGGGTCCCTGCTTTCGCAGGGACGACCTCGAATGCGTGGCGCGGCCAACGCGCCATACATCCTCGCCGCGCGGCGCATCACCCGGCCGCCGCATCGGGCGGCGTCGCAACGACATCAAGCTGCCGTCCTTCGTGGTCCATATGCAAATAATTCGGGTTGAACAGCCCTGCGCGCATCAATCGGTCGAGATTGGGGACCGCCAGGGTCTTTCCCTTTAGCACGATCAGGCCGTCGGCGCGCAGCTCCTGTAGCGTTCGGTTGACGTGGACCTTGGAGAGCCCGGTGGCGTCGGCGAGATCGCCCTGGGTCAGCGGGAAGTCGCAGCTGTCGCCCTGGGTCAGGCCGGCGAGACGCAGGCGGAGCCATATCTCGCAGAGCAGATGGGCCATCCGCTCCAGCGCCGTGCGCTGGCCGAGGCTCATGGTCCACTCGCGCTGGATCGCCGCATTGACCAGGGTTTCCCACCAGAACGCGGTAACGATGCGCGGATGTTCGGCCGCGACCCTGTCGAAGAACTCGCGGGAGAGGTCGGCGATCGACACTGCGGTGATGGTGCCGATCGAATGATCCATCTCGCGCAGGATGAAGACGTTCACGTCGCAAATGTCGCCGGGCAGGAAGAACGACACCACCTGGCGCCTTCCGTCCTCGAGCTGCTTGTAGCGGTAGGCCCAGCCGGACAGGATCAGGTGGACGTCTTTCGGCTTCTCGCCTTCACGGACGATATCGACGCGCGGCCCGAAGTGGCGGACGCGCTCGCTCGACGCGCGATTGAGAATGGCATGGTCGACCGGCGAAAGCCGTACGAACTGCTCCAATTTCCGGACTAACGACGCCAACGACATTGGTCTCCCCGGATATCTAATCGGGTAACCGCCGGGCCGATTTCAATAACGTATGTTACATGGCGCAACTATTCCGTCTGTTCACTAGTGTACAGACGCCGGAAGCCGTAACGGTTACGTCCTCAAGGGCCGTACAACTCAGCCCGAAGGCCCTCGCCCCTTTAAGGGCGGGACCTCCGGGATTCGGGCCGCTCAGACGAGCGGCACGCCGTAGTAATCATCCACCGCGCGTGTGCGGCCGGTATCGGCCCAATTCCAGTCTCGATCGCTGCCGTATTTGGGCGCGTCGCGCAGCTGACTCTCGGTCACGCCGGTGACGTAACCGCCGAGCCTGTTGTCGTATTTGAGCGACTGCCAGGGCAGCGGATAATGGTCGTTGCCAAGCCCGAGGATGCCGCCGAAGCCGAGCACGGCGTAGGACACCCGTCCGCTCGTCTTGTCGATCATCACGCGTTCGATCGAGCCGATCTTGCGCTCGTCCGATCCGTAGACCGCGGTACCCTCGACCTTGTCGCTGCCGATCAGGTTTCCGACCTCTTTCTCGTCCATCGCCATGTCAGTTCTCCATTGATGTCCCAAGGAGAACGGTGGAGCGGGACCGTCGTTCCTGCCGCATTGCCGCAGTTGCGGCACAGCAAAACGCTTGTTCAGCCCGTTGGGGGATCGCCGCGATCATCCGACGTCATGCCCGAGCCCGGCGTCTTGTCGGGGTCGTTCAGTTTCGGATCACGCGTCGCTTCGCGCGTCGGCGGCTTTCGAGTGTCGGTCTTGTGAGCGGTTTGCGCGCGCTCCTTGTCGACCGGCTGCTCCTGACCCTTGTCGTCCTTCACGATACCCTGATTGGAATGTGCCATCTCTAGTTTCCTTGGCTAGTTTCCTCGGTCAAATTCCTTTGCCAATTTCCTCTGCGTGATTTCCTTGAATTTTCCTCTGGGTGATTTCCTTGAAGATGCGGGCCCCGGCGATAAAATTCACCGAGGCCCGTCACCGGAGTGGTCCACCGCCTTTCGGGGAGCAAAGCAGCGAACGCATCAGTGATACGCATCGCGCCGACGATCGTTCCTGCAGTCCTGACGACGATTTCGTGCAACCTGATGTCATGGGTTAACGACGGCGTTCGGGGAACATGCCTAGAATTGCTGGTTCCAGCGCGGAGGCGGCATGATCAAGAACAAGAAGAAGCGCAACAGGTCACGGCCTCTCGGATCGTTCGAGGACCGCCTGCAAAAATTCGCCGAGGATTCGCGCATTGCAGCACGCAAACTGCCGCCGGGACGGGAACGCGAAACGCTGATGAAGAAGGCCAGACAGACCGAGACCGTGATGGAAGTCAGCGAGTGGCTGGCAATCCGCAAATAAACCGCAAGCCGAAGAGCTGCGGAGGGAGAGGTGCGATGATCGAAGAACGATTTGATTCACGTACGCTCTTTGCCATGAACTTTGCGCTCGACCATGTCTGCGCCGGCGCCCTTCATGGCGAGGAACATGACACCCGCAGGCGCGTTGCCCGATACATCATCAAATGTGCCAGGAGCGGCAGGACGACGCTCTCCGAGCTCACCGAAGCCGGACAGCAGGCGTTGGCCAAGGTCACCGCCGTAGCTGGATAATCGGCGCAACCTGTCTGGCTGCAACCTGCCTTGGTCTTGGCCTTCAGCAAAGGCAGATACCTATGCGTATCGCAATCAGCATCGGCCTGCTCGCCTTTTTGCTCGCCGTCGGCGCCTACGCCTATGAAGGGCTGACCGTGGACGCTCCCATTCCGACGTACGGCATTGTCGTCTTTACGATCGGAATCGTGCTTCTCGCGGCCGTCTGCTCCGGCCTGATGGGCCTGCTGTTCTATTCCAGCCGCCGCGGCTACGACGAGCCGCCGCATATCGAGCGGTAGGGCGATTTCAGCGGAGCCGCGGACAACATCTTAGTCCCGTCATCCCCGCGCAAAGGCTTCGCCTTTATCGCTGGAGGTGCGAGCAGAGCGAGCCTCGAGGGATGCACGGCCACACTCGGGCCGTCGATCCTTCGAGACGCGCTTCGCGCTCCTCAGGATGACGGTGATAGAGCCGCCGGCACCCGGGCGCGAATCTCGGCGATCTTGCGCTTCAGCGACGCCTGCCGCGGATCGGGCATGATGGCGGCGCGGGCCTCGGTGATGGCGGCGGCAAGATCGGGAAGCGCGAGCACGCCGTCGAAGGTCGGCTTGACCAGTCCGTCGATGATCACGTGCCAGTCCGCGATGCCCTGGCGATAGGGATCGCCGTAGCCCTGGATCATGGTTGCGGTCTGCACAATCGCTGACGCCGCGCCCGGCTGCTTGGTCAGACTGCGGTCGATCATATGCAGCCAGCGCTCGACCCAGATACGTTCCTTGGCGTAGCGCCCCGAGAACAGCCGCCAGCGCTTCAGGCCGGCCTCGATCCGGAGCCGGCGAAGGCTGAAGCGGGTGTTGGCCCTAAAGCTGATCGAGACCCGGCGGCGTCGCCAGCCGAGCTGATCCAGCACGGCGAGGATCGGATCGGCGACCATCGCAGGCAGGGCGTCGATCAACTCGTCGAAGCGGAGCTTCTTGACGTCGTCGGCCGAGCGCGCCGCAAGGCCACCCGCCGCGTTGACTTCGCCGAGCTTGAGCTGCGCGATGCGGATCGCGTCCTCATAGGCCATGCGCTCGGCCATCAGCCGCGCGATCTCGGCAAGCAAGGCGTCGTCAACGCCACGGCGGCCGACGAAGCGCTTGAGCCGGTCGATATAGAGCTGGGCGTAGCTCGTGCTCTGATAGGCGATCAACAGATGGATGGCATCGGTGACCGCGGGCCCGAGGTGATCCGGGCAGGCGTCGGGCAGCACCGGCGGCCCCTCGTCCTCATCGCCGATGACATCGGCAAACAGATAACGAAGCGAAGCCAGCAGACTGTCGTCATCCGGCACTGCGGCGCCTCCAGAACTCGTCGCGGGGCTCATGCAGGTTTTGGCTCCGCGACCTGTGGGGTGGCGTGCTGCGCGAGCCGCTGCTCGAGCGTCGAAATATTCTCGAACAGGCGGGCGCTGAACAGACGCAGGAGGTAGAAGCCGAACGCCGGGTTCTGAACGTAAAGCTGCTCGACCTGGTCATAGGTCACCGACAGCACCATGCCGGTTTCGACGCACTCCAGCGTCTGGGTTCGCGTGTTCGACGGCGACAGCATGCCGAACTCGCCGACGAGGGCGCCGACCGGCAGCTCGATGCCCGATTCGACCAGGCGAAAGCGGCCGCTGACAATGTAGAACATGCTGTCGGCCTTCTCGTCCTTGTAGAACAGGACTTCGCCCGCGGTGCATTTGCGCTCCGTCGTGAACGGCCTCAGCCAATCCATCGACAGATCGCTGTTGACCGATTTCTTCACGCTGCGGACCAGTTGCAGCATCTGGTGCAGCCGATAGGTGTTCACCGGCAGCAGCACGGCATGCAGGATCAGCGTCGCGTAATTGTGGGTCGGGACCGCGGTCGCGATCAGGATGATGTTGGTCAGGATGGCGAAGACGCGCAACGGGATCATGGTCCGCATCGACAGCGTGGCGACCACGAAGATCGATGCGAAGAAACTGCCAGCGGCGCCGGCGTGCTCCGCGAGATGTGAGGTATCCATCGGAAACCAACCAATTTCTCAAGAAGTGAACAAGATCGCCTTATTAGTCGCTTCATTCCGGCCGAGGTCGCATCGGTGACCAGCATCCCTGATATACGGTGAAAAAGCGACGATTTGTCTGATTTCTCACATTCGCGGGCGCAAAAACGGGCCAACATGGTTAGGCCATTCGTCCAACATTTGGGACTTTCGCCGCGACCATCCCGCCACCGCCTGCGCGTTGACGGCCTCAACCGGGAGAGGCACGTTGTGACACAGGCTCCGCCATTCGCAGGGCCTCAATTCCAGCAGTTCAGCGACAGGCAAGCTCCGTTCCGATGTCCAAGCCGATCGTCCTTCCGGCCCTGACGCGCTTCATTTCCGCCACCGCCGGCCGCAACATGACCACGGCGGCCTATGTCGCGGTCACGGTCGGTGTCGCCATGATGACGCTGCTGACGGTCGCGCCGGCCTATGACGCGGTCCCGCACTGGGTCGATGTGCTGCTGTGGGCCTGCCTTGCCTATTTTGTATTCGAATGGCTGGTGCGGCTGCGGCACATGCGGCGGCAGGACAAGCTCTGGTTCTACGCGCTGTCAAGCGCAGGCATTGTCGATGCGGTTGGCGCGCTGGCGGTGCCGCTGGCCCTGCTCTGCGGCATCGAGCCGAAAACCGCATGGCTGCTCGGCGTGCTCTGGGTGCTCAAGGTGGTGCCGGGCATTCCCGGCCTGCGCCAGCTCCGGCGGGTGCTCGTGGTGGAATCCGGTCCGCTGCTCAGCGTGCTGGTGATCTTCCTGATGGTGGTGTTCCTGGCCTCCGTCGCCGAATATTTCCTGGAGCGGGATGTCCAGCCGCAGACCTTCGGCAGCGTGCCGGCGGCGCTGTGGTGGGCGGTGGTGACGCTGACCACCACAGGCTATGGCGACGTGGTGCCGATCACCCCGCTCGGCCGCATGGTCGCCGCCATGGTGATGATCTCGGGCCTCGGCGTGTTCGGGTTGTGGACCGGTATTCTGGCGACCGGCTTTGCCGCGGAAACCCGCCGCGACAATTTTCTGAGAACCTGGGAGACCGTCAGCAAGGTGCCGTTCTTCGCGCATCTCGGCCCGGCCGCGATCGCCGACGTCACCCAGGTGCTGCGGACCATGGATCTGCCGCCGCGCACCATGATCATCCGCAAGGACACCAATGGCGACTGCATGTATTTCGTCGCCGCCGGCGAGGTGGAGGTCGACCTGCCCGGACGCAAGGTGAAGCTCGGCGAAGGCGCGTTCTTCGGCGAGATGGCGCTGCTCGGCAACGCCAAGCGGGGCGCCAGCGTCTCGACCAGCAAGGTGACCCGGCTGTTGGTGCTTGACCTCGTCGATTTCCGCCTGTTGATGGCAAGGCATCCCGATCTCGCCGAGACCATCGACGCCGAGGCGAAGCGGCGCGAACGTGAGAACCAATGATGGAGACCAAGATGGCCGACGCGGCCGACACCGCCAGCGGACCCGTGCTCGAAATCGCGGGCGCCCGCGCCACGATCCGCCTCAACCGGCCGAAGCATCTCAACCGCCTGCAGGCCGAGGATCTCGGCGACCTCGTCAGGCTGTTCGACCGGATCGAGGCCGATCCCGCGATCCGCGTGCTGGTGCTGACCGGAACCGGCCGCGCATTCTCCGCCGGCTACGACCTCAACTCGGTGGCCGAGCGCGCGGTGAGCGAGAGCGAGCAGCAGAGTGCGGGCTCGGCGTTCGAGGTGGTGGTGAACCGGCTCGAGGATCTGAGCGTGCCGACGATCTGCCGACTCAATGGCGGCGTCTATGGCGGTTCGACCGACCTGGCGCTCGCCTGCGACTTCCGCATCGGCGTCGATACCGCGGAGATGTTTATGCCCGCGGCGCGGCTCGGGCTGCACTATTACAAGAGCGGCATCCAGCGCTACGTCACACGGCTCGGCGTCGACAACGCCAAGATGCTGTTCCTGACCGCGCAGAAGATCACGGCGCCGGAGATGCTGCGGATCGGCTACCTCACCGCGATGGTGTCGCTCGACCTGCTCGACGAGGAGGTCGACAAGCTCGCCACGATCCTGGCCGGCAATGCGCCGAAGGCGATGGCCGGCATGAAGCGCGCGATCAACGAATTCGCCCGCGGGGCGCTGGATGAGGCCGCCGCCGACCGGCGCCACCGCGACAGCATGCGCGGCGACGAGATCAAGGAAGGCATCAAAGCGTTCGCCGAGAAGCGGGCACCGAGGTTTTAGAGGCAGCACGCCAAGCCATTGGTGTACCGTCACCCTGAGGAGCGCGCACCGCGCGCGTCTCGAAGGGTCGACGGCCCCACTGTGGCCGTGCATCCTTCGAGACGCGCTACGCGCTCCTCAGGATGACGGGTCTGACAGTGTGCGATTCGGCGCGATCTATCGCTGAATCCTCTTCACGCTCGCTTCGACCGCATCGCGCGCGTCTGCGCGATGTCAGGGTCGCGGGCCAGCGCCTGGTAGCGCTTGCTGTCGACGGCGTAGATCGCGATGCGGCCCTCGGCGTCGGCGTGGACGCCCCACCCGAAACGCTTGCCGAGCGGCGAGGCGCGCATGCAGGCCTGGCCGCGCGAGAAGAACGTCTCGCGGGCGAGGCTGCGCGCCTTCTTCGCCGCCTTCGCATCGAGCGCGCGGCCGGCCGACGAGGTCGCGAACACCACGTCGTCGGAGGTGTATTTATAGGGCGATTCGGCGATCATCCGGTATTGCAGCACGGCAACCGTCGGCTGGCCGCCACGCAGCTGCGGCTCCTCGCCGCGCTGCGCCGGGCAATCCTCGGCGACGCGGATCAGGGTGTTGAAGCAGTTGGTGCTGTACAGGGGTTTCGCCATCGGCACGATCCGTATCACACTCCGGCGGCTGCTGCATGCTGCGCCGCCATCTCGTCGTCGGCCTTCGAGATCCGGATGAAAGCCGGGCGCGCGGCGATGCGTTCGGCATAGCGGACGAAGGCGTCCCTTTTCGGCACGATGCCGAACATCATGGTCCAGCTGAGCGCGATGCCCCAGAGGATGTCGGCCGCCGTGATCTCTTCGCCGAGCAGATAGGGCCCCTTTGCCAGCTGCGCCTCGAGGGTGCCCAGCATGGTGTCGTAATCGGCATAGGGCGACTGCGTGATCGGCGCCGGCTCGCGCTTCATGAAATGGTCGATCACCGCCGGCTCGAACGACGAGCCATAATAGGCGATCCAGCGCAGATACGGGCCGCGGCGCGGGTCGTTCAGCGCGGGCGTCAGGCCCGCCTGCGGAAACAGATCGGCAAGATAGATGAAGATCGCGACCTGCTCGGTCACCAGCGCGTCACGGTGGCGGATCGCCGGCACCTTGCCGAGCGGATTGATCGCGAGATAGGCGTCCTTGCGCTGCTCGGCTGCCTTCATGTTGAGGACGTGCAAATCATAGGGCGCGCCGAGTTCCTCCAGCAGCACGCGCGTGCCGGTGGCGCGGCTCTGCGGCGAGTAATACAGCGTGACGCGGTCGGTGGGGGCAGCGGTGGTCATCAGCGGGTCTCCTTGCACCGTCAGGGGCGTGGCCTCCTTATGTGCGCCTATACCTGACACCTTGTGTCAGGTATGATCTTCGCATGCGCGCGAGCCGGCTGTTTTCCATCCTCACCACCTTGCAGGCCCGGGGACAGGTCACCGCGCCTGAATTGGCCGAGGCCTGCGAGGTCTCGGTGCGCACGATCTATCGCGACATCGATGCGCTCTCGGCCGCCGGCGTCCCCGTCTATGCCGACCGCGGCGCCGAGGGCGGCTACCGGCTGCTCGACGGCTATCGGGTGCGGCTGAACGGGCTATCGCGGGGCGAGGCCGAGGCGCTGTTCATGGCCGGCCTGCCCGGCCCTGCCGCTGCACTCGGCCTCGATGTCGCGATGGCGGCGGCGCAGACCAAGCTGATGGCGGCGCTGCCGGAGAATCTGCGCCCCAATGCGCGGGGCATGCAGCAGCGCTTCCATCTCGACGCGCCGGGCTGGTTCGGCGAGACCGAGGAGCCAAAGCATCTGCGCGCCATCGCAAGCTCCGTGCTGCGCGAGACCCTGATCGAGATCCGCTACCAGAGCTGGAAGGCCGAGAAGCGGCGGCGCGTGGCGCCGCTCGGCCTCGTGCTGAAGGGTGGCAGCTGGTATCTCGCGGGCCTTGTCGACGGCAATGTGCGTACCTACCGCGTCGCGCGAGTGCTGGATTGCACCGCACTGGAGACGCCGTTCGCGCGGCCGGCGGAGTTCGATCTCGCCACCTACTGGCGCGCCTCGATCGCGCGGCTCGAGGCCGAGTTGCATCCGAACGAGGCCACGGTGCGGCTGTCGCCGTTGGGGCTGCAGCTGTTCGATGCGCTGGCCCATCCTTACGTGAAGGCGCGGATGCGGCTTGCTGAAGCCGCCGACGCCGACGGCTGGCGGATCGCCACCATGCCGGTCGGCAAGACGGTGTGGCACGCCGCGTCCGAATTGCTGCGGCTCGGCGCCGAGGCCGAGGTGATCGCGCCCGCGGAGTTGCGCGAGAAGATGGCGGAGCTGGCGGGCGCGATGGCCGCGCGCTATGCGGACGCCCCGCCGCGCCGCGCGGCCCGGCGTTAATAGCGGCTGTCGGAGCTGATGACGAAGCGGTCGAGAAAGTTGACGGGCAGTATCTCGAGCCGGTCGAGCGTGAGCGTAATCCCGGTCACGAAGTCGACGCCCTTGATCGTGCCCTCGAGGTCGATCCGCCGGCCGCGGCGCAGGCCGCGTGTTTCCGGATGTTGCTCGATGTCGATATAGGCATAGATCGGGTTGTCGAGCCGCGAATGGCGATGCCAGCCGCGTTGCAGGAAGCTGAATTGCAGCACGGAGCCCGCGCCCCAGTCGATCGCGTCGAAGAAGCGGGTCTGCCAGGCAACGGGCTGTCCCAGGTAATGCCCGGCGATGAACGCGTCGCGCTCAAGCGAAGGCAGACGGTGCAGTTGCCAGCTGATCTCCGCCGGCGTCAGGGAGGCGTTATTCGCCATTGTTGTTCTAGTCGTTCTTCTTGTCGTTTCTTCTTGTCCTCGGCGGGAGGGCGAACCGACCTTCCCGCCTTGAGGAAGTTATACATCCACAAATGTGACAGTATCCGCAACAGTTGCGCGCGATGTGCGGTAGCTGTTCACCTTGTGCGCATGATCCGCATAGCCGAACGAGATACCGCAGACAACCCGGCGATCCCCAGCCAGGTTGAAATGGCGGCGGATCAGGCCGGAATGGCGCGCGATCGCGGCCTGCGGAATGGTGCCGAGCCCGAGCGCCTGGGCGGCCAGCATGAAGTTCGAGACATAGCCGCCGCAGTCGATCGCGCCATAGATGCCGAGCGGCTCGTTGGTGTGGATCACGGCAATGTGCGGCGCGCCGAAGAAATTGTAGTTCTCCAGCGCCTGCTTGGCGTAGGCCGCCCTGTCGCCGCGCGCGATGCCGAGCGTGTTGTAGAGCTGGAACCCGCTTTCGCGGCGGCGCTCCAGATAGACCCCGACATATTCGCGCGGCGGCGTGAAGTCGTAGTCCTCGCCAAGGCCACGCGAGGCCTCGGCATAGATCGCCTTGCGAAACCGCTCCTTGGCCTCGCCGGAGACGATCAGGACTTCCCAGGGCTGGCTGTTGCACCACGACGCGGTGCGCTGCGCGGTGGCGAGGATGTGTTCGATGACGTCGCGCGGCACCTCGCGCGGCTGGAACGCGCGCACCGAATAGCGCTCGTTGAGCAATTCCTCGAGCGCGCCGATGCGGTCTTCGGTCGCATAGCGCGCGTTTGGTGTTTTCGCGTCCATGCTCAACGCCCCTTGGTCGGGATCTTGTTGTAGGGCACGTCCTTGTCGACGCGAATATCGCCCGGCAGGCCGAGCACGCGCTCGGCGATGATGTTGCGCAGGATCTCGTCGGTGCCGCCGGCGATACGCATCGAGGGCGACGACAGCAGCATCTGCTGGAACTGGCCGTTGGCCTGCTCCTCGTCGGTGCCGGTGAGGCTGCCCGCCGCGCCCTCGAGGTCCATCGCATAGGTCGCGATGTCCTGCAGCATCAGGCCGGAGACCAGCTTGCCGATGGAATTCTCCGGACCGGGCCGCTCGCCCTTCGACAGCGCCGAGATCGCGCGGTAGCTGGTGTATTTCAGCCCGCTTGCCTTCACCGCCCAGTTCGCAAGCTTGGAGCGCACCGCCGGATCGTCGATCGCGAGGCCATCCTCCAGCATCAAATTGGAGCAGAACTCGAACATTTCAGGGACACCGGTCGCAAGCCGCGATCCGATCGACATGCGCTCGTTCATCAGCGTGGTCAGCGACACACTCCAGCCCTCACCGACCGCGCCGAGCCGCTGGCTGTCCGGGATCAAGACGTCTGTGAAATAGACCTCGTTGAACTCCTGCATGCCGTTGGCCTGCTTGATCGGCCTGACCTCGACGCCCGGGCTCTTCATGTCGAGGAAGAACATGGTGAGGCCCTTGTGCTTGGGCACATTCGGATCGGTGCGCGCGATCAGAAGGCCGTAGTCGGAGTAATGCGCGCCGGAGGTCCAGATCTTCTGGCCGTTGACGACCCAGTTGTCGCCCTTCTTCTCGGCGCGGGTGCGCAAGCCGGCGACATCGGAGCCGGCCGACGGCTCGGAGAACAGCTGGCACCAGATCTCCTCACCGGAGGCGAGCTTCGGCAGATAGCGGCGCTTGGCATCTTCAGAGCCCCAGGCCATCACGGTCGGGCCGCACATGCCCTCGCCGATCTGGAACGGCTGGGTCAGCTTGCCGTAGACGCCCTCTTCCTGCTGCCAGATCACGCGCTCGATCGGGGTGGCGCCGCGGCCGCCATATTCCTTCGGCCAGTGCAGGCAGGCCCAGCCGCCCTCGGCCTTCTTCTTCTGCCAGGCCTTGCCGACCGCGACCATGTCGTGCTTCGCAAGCCTGATGCGGCCGAGCGAGGACTTTGAGAGCTCCTCCTCGAACTCTTTCGGCGCGTTGGCCGCGATCCAGTTGCGGGCAATGGCGCGGAATTCGGCTTCCTGCGGCGTGTCATCGAAATTCATGGCGAACCTCTTTTTGATTTCCACGCGCTCAGGCGCGGCCCTTGGTCGGGATCTTGTTGAAGGGAACGTCCTTGTCGACCCGGATGTCGCCGGGCAGGCCCAGCACGCGCTCGGCGATGATGTTGCGCATGATCTCGTCGGTGCCGCCCTCGACGCGGGTGCCCGGCGCGCGCAGCAACATCGCCTGGAATTTGC
>NZ_JACMYP010000061.1 GCF_020889705.1 Bradyrhizobium altum
AGCGGAGCGAGCCTCGAAGGATGAATCGGCCACCAGCGGGGCCGTGCATCCTTCGAGGCTCGCAAGAGCTCGCACCTCAGGATGACGGGGATACATGGATGCCCGGCAAGGCCGGGCATGACGAGCGGAGAACTGGCGCCCGACGCCAGCAAGGAAAACGGAATGACTTTATCAACGCCGGCTGACGCGCAGCACACGGCCGCCACCACCAAGAAAAACATCACCCGCCTGATCGTCGCAACCTCGGTGGGCAATGCGCTCGAATGGTACGACATCTCGGTCTACGCCTATTTCGCGGTCTATCTCTCCAAGGCGTTCTTTCCGGCCCACGATCCGACCACCTCGCTGCTGCTGACCTTCGGCAGCTTCGGCCTGTCGTTCCTGATCCGCCCGATCGGCGGCATCGTGCTCGGCGCCTATGCCGACCGTCACGGCCGCAAGGCCTCGCTGATGCTCTCGATCGTGCTGATGACGTTGGGCACGCTGGTGCTGGCGCTGATGCCGACCTATCAGACGATCGGCGTCCTGGCGCCGATCGCGGTGATGCTGGCGCGGCTGGTGCAGGGCTTTTCGGCCGGCGGCGAGTTCGGCTCCTCGACCGCGTTCCTGGTCGAGCACATGCCGGAGCGGCGTGGCTTCGTTGCGAGCTGGCAATTCGCGAGCCAGGGCGTCAGCGGCCTGTTAGGGGCCGGCTTCGGCGCGCTGCTGACATCGCTGATGAGCCCGGAGGACCTGCAATCCTGGGGCTGGCGGCTGCCGTTCCTGTTCGGCGTGCTGATCGGCCCGGTCGGCATCTACATCCGCAACCATGTCGACGATGCGACGCCGCCGCCGGCGGCCGGGAATCAGGACTCGCCGGTCAAGGAGGTGTTCGCGCGGCAGATGCTCCCCACCATCCTCGCGATCGGTGCGCTCGCGGTGTCGACCGCGGTCAATTATTTGATCGTCTACATGCCGACCTATGTGGTGAAGACGCTGAACCTCGCGCCATCGGTCGGCTTCATCGCCGCATTCGCCGCGCAGACAGCGGTCGCGCTGCTGGCGCCGATCGCGGGCCTCGTCTCCGACAAGATCGGGCGCACCACGCACATGATCCTGTTTGCGCTGCTGCTCCTGGTCTCGATCTTCCCGGCCTTCCTGCTGCTCACGGGCAGACCGACGCCGACCATCATCCTGATCGGCGTGCTGTGGCTCGGCGTCCTCAAGTCGCTCTATTACGGGCCGCTCGCCGCGCTGATGTCGGAGCTGTTTCCGGCGGCGACGCGTGCGACCGGGCTCGGCCTCAGCTACAATATCGGCGTCACATTGTTCGGCGGCATGGGCCCGGCGATCATGACCTGGATGGGCGGCTTCGCGCCGATCGGTGAGCTCGCACCGGGCTACTACCTCACCGGCGTCTGCTTGCTCAGCCTGGGGGCGCTGTTCACCATCCGCCGGCTGCGGCTGGCTTGATTTCGTGAAGCGAAATTCAAATATCCCTGTTGCTGCACAGCAGCGTAGATAGTCGCAATCAAAGTTTCATCTGACGAAAGTATACGATGTCCGGCGCGCGTCATCCGTTTTAGGATGATGTCCGCCGGCACATCCCTTCGTCGTGCCGGTTCAGGATTTGGAATTGAAGGCAAGGAAGACCAAGGCATGAACGCCTCCACGACTGCGACCGCACGGACCAGCCGCAAGAGGCCACCGCCGGAGCCTGGCCAACCCGACAAGTTCAACGCGATCCAGAAGGTCTGTGCGATCCTGCGCGTGCTTGCGCAGCGCTCGCCGCTACGGCTGACCGACATCGCCGACACCACCTCGCTGAACAAGGCGACCGCGCTGCGCATCCTCAACTCGCTGATCGAGGAAGGTTTCGTCAGCCGGGTCGCCGGCGCCAAGACCTATGAGCTCGGCCAGGAGGCGCGGGTGATGGCGGTCGGCGCGCGCCGCTCGGTCGACATCGCCGAACTGGCGCAGCCGAGCCTGTTGCGGCTCTCGGAGCGCTCCGCCGATACAGCATTGTTGTCGGTGCGCTCCGGCGTCGAGGCGCTGTATCTGGCGCGCTCGGTCGGCAGCCATCCGCTGCAGCCGAACTATCTGCAGATCGGCAGCCGCCGTCCGCTCGGCGTCGGCGCCGGTGCGCTGGCGCTTTTGGTCTGGCTGCCGGATGCGGAGATCGAGGCCGTGATCGAGGTGATCGTGCCGCGGCTGGCGAAATCGCCGCGCATCACGCCGAAATTCCTGCGCGAGCGGATCGCCGTGGCGCGCAAGGCCGGCCACACCGTGCTGCTCGACGCCGCATTCCCCGGCATGGGCGGCGTCGGCGTTCCCGTCCGCGACGATGCCGGCGAGGTGGTCGCCGCGCTCTCGATCGGCGCGGCCACCGACCGCATCCGCCGCCGCGAAAGCGAGCTCGCCGACATGCTGAAGAAGGAAGCCCAGGTGCTGGCCCGCGCGATGGCCCAGGCGCCGAAGAACGGGCGTCCGGCCAAGGCGGGGTGAAGTGGTGCCGCGGTCTTCTTCGCCTCTCCCGCGTGCGGGGAGAGGCCACAACGCATCGTCAGATGCGTTGCGGGTGGGGGAGCCTCCGCAGGTACCACTGTCAGCACGTATGCGGAGGCCGCCCCTCACCCCAATCCTCTCCCCGTAAGAACGGGGCGAGGGGGCGCACTGCTGGCGCGGCGGCAGATCGACCGGCCCTAAGCCCCCTCGTCCAGCGCCACCAGCTCGCGCTTCCTGCGCAGCGACGGCAGCAGCGGGCCGACCAGCAGCACCAGCGCGAAGGCGAGGCAGATCGCCGAGATCGGCCGCTCCACGAAGGTCATGAGATCGCCCTGCGACAGGATCAGCGACTTGCGCAGATTGTTCTCCAGCATCGGCCCGAGCACGAAGGCCAGCACCAGCGGCGCCGGCTCGTAGCCGAGCTTGCGCATGAAATAGCCGATCACGCCGAACGCGATCATGACATGGACGTCGAACACGTTGTTGCTGGAGCAGTAGACGCCGATGATCGTGAACAGGATGATCAGCGGGAACAGCACATTGTAGGGCAGCCGCAGCAGCTGCACCCACATGCCGATCATCGGCAGATTGAGCACCAGCAGCATCAGATTGCCGATATACATGCTGGCGACGATGCCCCAGAACAGCGTCGGGTTCTGCGAGATCATCAATGGTCCCGGCTGCAGGCCGTGGATCACGAAGGCGCCGAGCAACAGTGCCATCACCACATTCGGCGGGATGCCGAGCGTCATCAGCGGAATGAAGGCGCCGCCGGCCGCGGAATTATTGGCCGATTCCGGCCCCGCGACACCCTCGATCGCGCCATGGCCGAACCGCTCCGGATGCTTCGAGAGCCGCTTTTCCAGCGCGTAGGACGCAAACGACGCCACCACGGCGCCGCCGCCGGGCAGGATGCCGAGGAAGAAGCCGAGCACGGTGCCGCGTGCCACCGGACCGGCGCTCGCCTTCCAGTCTTCCTTGTTGGGCAACAGCTGGGTGATCTTGGCGTTGATGATGTCGCGCTTGATCGCCTGCTCGGTGTTGAGGAGCACCTCGGCGACGCCGAACAGGCCCATCACCACAGGCACGAGGCCGATGCCGTCGATCAGCTCGATGCGGCCGAAGGTCAGCCGCGGCTGCGCGGTGATGCTGTCGAGCCCGACCAGGCCGAGCACGACGCCGATGCAGGCCATCAGCAGCGCCTTGGCCATCGACCCCTGGGTGAGGAAGGTCAGCACGACGAGGCCGAGCACCATCAGGCTGAAATATTCGGCCGGGCCGAACGCGATCGCGACGCTGGCGAGCGAGGGCGCGACCAGCATCAGGGCGACCAGCGAGAAAGTGCCGGCGATGAACGAGCCGAACGCGGAGATGCCGAGCGCCGGGCCGGCGCGGCCCTGTTTCGCCATCTGGTGGCCGTCGATGCAGGTGACGACGGAGGCGGCCTCGCCGGGGATATTGACCAGGATCGAGGTGGTCGAGCCGCCATACATCGAGCCGTAATAGATGCCGGCCATCATGATGATGCCGGACTCCGGCGTGCCCGACAGTGTGACGGGCAGCAAGAGCGACATCGCCGAGATCGGGCCGATGCCGGGCAGCACGCCGACCAGCGTGCCGATGAATACGCCGATGAAGCAATAGAGCAAATTGACCGGCAGCAGCGCGACACCGAGGCCGTGGGCGACGTTGACGAGAGTATCCATGGGCGCTCAACCGATCTCGAACAGGCCGCTCGGCAACTGGATCGCGAGCAGGTGCTTCAGCACCCACCACATCCCGAGCGGGGCAAGGATGGACAGCGGGATCGCCAGCGACCAGCGCACCGGATCGATCACGCGCAGCAGCAACAGCATCAGCGGGATCGCCGACAGCAGGAAGCCGAGCGGCTCCAGTGCAAATGCGAATGCGGCGAGGCAGGCGATGACGAGGACCGGCTTGCCCCAGCGCGCATTCTCCCAGCGCGAGGCGAAGCTCGGGCCGCCCTCGGTGACCGCCGCGACCATGATCGAGATCGCGAACACGCACATCAGGATGCCGGTGTAGAACAGCACGTAGCCGGAGCCGGGATCGTTGATGGTGCCGAGCTTGAGCTTGAGCCCCGACCAGATCACGAACCCGCCGAGCGCAAGCCCGATCAGCCCGCCCCAGAGCTCGGAATTGTTGAGGCGGAGTTTGACGTTGGTGTCGTTGTTCATGGGTGATGTTTCCGCTTTCTGTATCGTCACCCTGAGGTGGCGGCGCGAAGCGACGCCCTCGAAGGGCGACGGTGCCTCGGTCCATCCTTCGAGGCGAGCCGCAGGCGCGGCTCGCACCTCAGGATGACGCCGGCGTATGTGGCGGATTTGGATTTACTTCTTCGCCAGCCCGAGGGTGTCGATCACCTTGCGCTCGGACTCGGTGACCTCGACCACGAACTTCCTGTAGTCCTCGGTGTTCTTGTAGTTCGGCACCATGTCGTATTTGGCCAGCGTTGCGATCACGGCCGGGTCCTCGATTGCCTTCTTGAAGGCGTCGTGCAGCTTGGCGACGATCTTGGGATCCATGCCCTTGGGGCCGGCGATGCCGAACGGCGAGTCATAGATCATCGGATAGCCGAGCTCCTTCAGCGTCGGCACGTCGGGATAGTTCGGCGAGCGCGTGCCGGTCCACACCATCAGCAGGCGGAGCTTGCCGGCGTCGACCAGCGGCCGCCAGCCGGTGGAATCGGCCTGCAGCATGGTGTGCTGGCCGAGCACCGCGGCGTTGGTCTCGGCGCCGCCCTTGAACGGCACCTGGGTCAGCTTGATCCCGCCGGCCATCAAGGCGATCTGCTCCATGCCGATATGCAGCGAGGTGCCGGTGCCCGGCGTCGCATAGGTCACCTTGCCGGGATTCTTCTTGGCGAAATCGACCACGTCCTGCCAGGTCTTGTACTGCGACTCCGCATTGGTAGTGACGCCGAAGGTGTAGCCGGTGAGGTGGACGATGTAGGAGAAATCCTTCGCCGGATCCCACGACACCTCCTGCATCAAGGGCAGGCGGAATACGGTGATCGGAATCTGCGCGATGGTGTAGCCGTCGGGCTTGGCGCCGGCGGCCATGGTCGCGGGGCCCACGGTGCCGCCGCCGCCGGCCTTGTTGTCGACCGCGATCGGCTGGCCCAGCACCTTGGAGGCGCTCTCGGCGATCGCGCGCATCGAGATATCGGTCGAGCCGCCCGCCGGCCACGGCACGATCAGCGTGATCGGCTTGGTCGGATAATCCTGCGCCTGCGCCGCTGTTGACAGCAGCATGCCGGCGGCGGCGAGCAGGACCCTCCAGGAATTGCGCTGCGACATCTCGATCTCTCCCCGTGTGGCCGCGTTCGATCGCGGCCATGTCTTGTTCGGTGCTGGCAATGATCGCCCCTGTCGTCGCAGGGACACGGTGCGCATTGGACAGAACAGGGCGGGCAACGGAAGAGCGAAGGCGCCGACTGCGACAATTGGCCTGCCACGGCGTGGCGCAACCTGCCGAGCCGCGGAATTCAATCGGCCTTTGGTCTGACGGAGTGGCAGCTCCTGGCAGCATGCGGGGAGGGCGCGCCGCCCCGCGCCCTGACCGGCAAGCCGCGTTTGGTCAAGCGTATAATCCAGGGAACCCAAGGACATCGGCGGCTTGCGGGATCGCGCCCTTCCGGTCATCATGGGGCGTCCGCCGAAGGAAAACTTCCCCGACAGATGACGCTATCGCCCGACGCCACCGACGACGCTGTGACGACGGCGTTTGCCGGCATTCCCGCATTGCTCGACCAGGCACCGCTCTTGGTCTCGCGCGGGCGGCTGCTCGATTGCGACTGCCTGCTCGGCCCGATGGCGCGGCCGTTTCATGCCGCGATCCGGGCCGGCCGCATCGTCGAGTTCGTGCCCTCGCCGGTCCTGATGCGCTCGTGGCGCTTTGCCTATCGCGCGACGCCGCAGGCCTGGGCCGCCTATTGGCAGGCCGAGCCGAAACCCGGCTGGCACGATCTGCTGGCGCTGACCAAGCGCGGCGAGGCGGTGCTGGAAGGCGATCTGCATCCGTTCATGGCGCACCTGCAATACTTCAAGGATCTGCTGGCGCTGCCGCGGCAGCACTTCGCGGCGGCCGTATCATGAGCGGCACGATCGTGAACGGCCATATCGAGCCGATGGTCGGCCGCTACGTTCACGTCGAGATCGGCGGCGAGCTACACCGGATCTATTTCGAGGAGAACGGCAAGGGCATTCCGCTGGTCTGCCTGCACACCGCGGGATCAGACGCGCGGCAGTGGCGGCATCTGCTCGCTGACGCGCAATTTGCCGAAAATTTCCGCGTCATTGCCTTCGATATGCCCTGGCATGGCAAGTCGAATCCGCCCAAAAGCTGGACCGGCGATGAATACCAACTCACCACCAACAGCTTCACCGAGACCATCCGCGCCTTCTGCTGCGCATTGGGGCTGGAGAAGCCTGTCGTGATGGGCTGCTCGATCGGCGGCCGCATCGTGCTCAACCTTGCGATCGAACATGCCGCCGAATTCCGCGCGCTGATCGGGCTCGAGGCCGCCGATTTCCAGGCGCCGTGGTACGACACCGACTGGCTGAACCGCCCCGACGTTCACGGCGGCGAGGTCTGCGCCGCGCTGGTGTCGGGGCTGATTGCGCCGCAGAGCCCGGCGCCTGCGCGGATGGAAACGCTCTGGGCCTACAAGCAGGGCGGCCCCGGCGTGTTCAAGGGCGACCTTCATTTCTACCGTGTCGACGGCGACCTGCGCGGCCGGGTCGCGTCAATCGATACTAAAGTATGCAGGCTCTATTTCCTCACGGGCGAGTATGATTTCTCCTGCACGCCTGAGGACACGAGGCGGACGGCAGCGGCAATAGGGGGCGCCAGCGTCACGATCATGGAAAAGCTCGGTCATTTTCCGATGAGCGAGAATCCGGACCAGTTTCGCCGCTACATCGCACCCGTCCTCGCCGACATTCTCACGCAGTAAATCGACCTTTCCACGAAGGAGTAGACGTATGACATCCAAATATCTGATCGGCCTCGCGCTCGCCGCCGCGCTCGGCGCGAGCCAGGCGCAGGCCGAGGAGCTGACGGGAACCCTGAAGAACATCAAGGACACCGGCGCGATCACGCTCGGCTACCGCGATTCCTCGATCCCGTTCTCTTATCTCGACGACAACCAGAAGCCCGTCGGTTATGCGATGGACATCTGCTACAAGATCGTCGATGCCATCAAGAAGGAGCTGAAGCTCGACAAGCTCGAGGTGAAGCTCAACCCGGTGACCTCGGCGACGCGCATCCCACTGATGGCCAACGGCACCGTCGACCTCGAATGCGGCTCGACCACCAACAATGCCGAGCGCCAGAAGCAGGTCTCCTTCACCAACTCGCACTTCCTGACCGCGAGCCGCTACGTCACGAAGAAGGCGAGCAAGATTAATTCGATCGACGACCTCAAGGGCAAGACGGTGGTCTCGACCGCCGGCACCACCAACATCAAGCAGCTCACCGAGGCCAACCTCGCACGCGGGCTGAGCATCAACATCATCCCGGCCAAGGATCATGCCGAGGCCTTCCTGATGGTCGAGACCGACCGCGCGGTTGCCTTCGTGATGGACGACATCCTGCTCGCGAGCCTCGTCGCCGGCTCGAAGTCGCCGGACGACTACATGATCTCCAAGGATGCGTTCTCCAAGCCCGAGCCCTACGGCATCATGCTGCGCAAGGATGACGCGCCGTTCAAGAAGGTCGTCGACGCCGCCACTGCGGCGCTCTACACCAGCGCCGAGGGCCAGCAGATCTACGACAAGTGGTTCAACCAGAAGATCCCGCCGAAGGGCCTGAACCTCAACGTGCCGCTCGGGCCGGAGATGAAGAAGCAGCTTGCCAAGCCGTCGGATTCACCCGATCCGGACGCCTATCTGGTGAACTGATCGCAGTGTTGCGCATGACCCGTCGCCGTCGGCGGCGGGTCCCGAAAATGAACGTGTCCGGCCATTTTCGAGGAGAATGGCCGGACATTTGCATAGACGCCGCCCGTGATGTCGGCGTAATGCGTGATCGGCGCGAGAGCGCGGGGGACCCGTGAACTACAATTGGAACTGGCACATCTTTCTCGAGCCGAACCCGATGGGGACCGGCACCTATCTCGACATGTTGCTGGCGGGACTGGTGGTCACCATCAAGGTGTCGGTGCTCGCCTGGATCATCGCGCTGGTCTCCGGCACGGTGATCGGCGTGCTGCGCACGCTGCCGTCGCGGACGGCGTCGTGGATCGGCTTCTGCTGGGTCGAGTTCTTCCGCAACATGCCGCTCCTGGTGCAGCTCTTCCTGTGGTTCTTCGTGCTGCCCGAGCTGCTGCCGAAATCCGCCGGGCTGTGGATGAAGCAGTTGCCGAACGCGCCGTTCTGGACCGCCGCGGTCGGCGTCGGCCTCTTCATGTCGGCGCGCGTCGCCGTGCAATTGCAGGCCGGCATCGGCTCGCTGCCGCGTGGCCAGAAGCAGGCTTCGACCGCGCTCGGCCTCACCACGGTGCAGACCTATCGCTACGTGCTGCTGCCGATGGCGTTCCGCATCATCCTGCCGCCGCTGACCTCCGAATTCCTCAACACCATCAAGAACAGCGCCGTCGCCATCACCATCGGCCTGATCGAATTGACCGGCCAGGCCCGCTCGATGCAGGAGTTCTCGTTCCAGGTGTTCGAGGCGTTCACCGCGGCAACCGTGCTCTATCTTCTCCTCAATTTCGTCGTGGTCACCGCGATGCGCCTGCTCGAGCGCTATGTCGCGATCCCCGGCTACATCACGGGCAAATGACGATGCTCGGCAATCTCGATTTCGACGTCATCCGCCGCTCGCTGCCCTATCTGTTCTTCGAGGGTATGCGCTTCACGCTGACCTTGACGGCGCTCGCCGCGTTCGGCGGCCTCGTGTTCGGCACCCTGATCGCCCTGATGCGGTTGTCGAGCTACAAGGTGCTCGGGCGCATCGCCGGCTTCTATGTCGACTTCATCCGCTCGCTGCCGCTGGTGCTGGTGATCTTCTGGTTCTACTTCCTGGTGCCTTACATCGGGCAGTGGCTGACCGGCGCGTCGCGGCCGATCTCGGTCGGCGCCTTCGCCTCCTCGCTGATCACCTTCGTCGCATTCGAGGCGGCGTATTTCTCCGAGATCATGCGCGCCGGCATCCAGTCGATCTCGCGCGGCCAGCCGGCCGCGGCCAGCGCGCTCGGCCTGACCTACGCGCAATCGATGCGCTACGTCGTGCTGCCGCAGGCGTTCCGCAACATGTTGCCGGTGCTGCTGACGCAGACCATCGTGCTGTTCCAGGACACCTCGCTGGTCTACGTGCTGTCGATCCCGGATTTCCTCGGCGCCGCCAGCAAGGTCGCACAGCGCGACGGCCGCCTGGTCGAAATGTACCTGTTCGCCGCGCTGGTCTACTTCGTCATTTCCTGTGTCGCGTCCTTTGGCGTGCGCCGCCTGCAGGCGCGAATCGCCATTGTTCGCTGAACAACAAGCTGAGCCATCATGATCGAGATCAATCACGTCAACAAATGGTACGGGCCGAGCTTCCAGGCGCTGAAGGACTGCACCACCAGCGTCGCCAAGGGCGAGGTGGTCGTGGTCTGCGGCCCGTCGGGTTCGGGCAAGTCGACCCTGATCAAATGCGTCAACGCGCTGGAGCCGATCCAGGGCGGCGACATCATCCTCGACGGCATCAAGGTCAACGATCCCAAGACCGATTTGCCGAAGCTGCGCTCGCGCGTCGGCATGGTGTTCCAGCACTTCGAATTGTTTCCGCATCTGCGGATCATCGACAATCTCTGCCTCGCGCAGGAGAAGGTTCTGGGCCGCAAGCATGACGATGCCGTGGTCACGGCCATGAAGCTGCTCGATCGCGTCGGGCTGAAGGATCACGCCAAGAAATTCCCGGCCGAATTGTCGGGCGGCCAGCAGCAGCGCGTCGCGATCGCCCGCGCGCTCGCGATGAACCCGATCGCGATGCTGTTCGACGAGCCGACCTCGGCGCTCGACCCGGAAATGATCAGCGAGGTGCTCGACGTCATGGTCGACCTCGCCCGCGAGGGCATGACCATGATGGTGGTCACCCACGAGATGGGCTTTGCCAACAAGGTCGCCGACCGCGTCATCTTCATGGACCGCGGCGAGATCGTCGAGGACGCCAAGAAGGCCGACTTCTTCGGCACACCGCGCAGCGACCGCGCGCAGAAGTTCCTATCGAAGATCCTGCAGCATTGAGGCTGGGGCCTCTCTCGGCCTGTCATTCCGGGGCGCGCGCGGCGCGAGCCCGGAATTCATACTCACGATCGTAATTATGGATTCCGGGCCTGCGCCCTAGCGGGCGCATCCCGGAATGACGGTGTGGAGGGTTTTCCCCCGTTAACAATTTGCGTATACGAAGGCCTGAAACTCCCCTTCGTCCGCAGGAGAACTCGCGTGGAAAAGATCGCTTACGTCAACGGCTCGTTCGTGCCGCATTCCGAGGCCAAGGTCTCGGTGTTCGACCGCGGATTCCTGTTCGCCGACGGCATCTACGAGGTGGCGGCGGTGCTCGAGGGCAAGCTGATCGACAACGCCTCGCATCTGGCGCGGCTGAAGCGCTCGGTCGGCGAGATCCAGCTCGCGCTCCCCGAGACGCTGGAGCGGATCGAGGAGATCCAGAAGGAGCTGGTCAAGCGCAACGACCTCGTCAACGGCATGGTCTATCTCGAGGTTACCCGCGGCGCTGACAAGGGGCGCGACTTCGCCTTCCCGAAGGCCGACGTCAAGCCGACGCTTGTGATGTTCACCTCGGAAAAGGACATCATCAACGCGCCGTCGGCCAAGACCGGCATCAACGTGATCACGGTGCCCGACATCCGCTGGGAGCGGCGCGACATCAAGAGCGTGGCGCTCTTAGCACAGGTGCTGGCCAAGCAGGCTGCGGCTGCGGCCGGCGCCGGCGAAGCCTGGATGATCGAGGACGGCAAGGTCACCGAGGGCGGCTCGTCCTCGTCCTTCATCGTCACCCAGGACGACGTCATCGTGACCCGGCAGAACGGCAACGAGATCCTGCCCGGCTGCACCCGCAAGGCGGTGGTCAAGCTTGCCGAGGAGCGCCAGCTTCGCATCGAGGAGCGCGCCTTCACGGTGGAGGAGGCGCTCGCCGCCAAGGAAGCCTTCATCACCAGCGCCTCGGTGTTCGTGCAGGGCGTGGTCGCGATCGACGGCAAGAAGGTCGGAGGCGGCAAGGTCGGCCCGATCACCGACCGCCTGCGCGAGATCTACGTCGAGTTCGCCCGCGCGACGGCGGTTTGAACGAGGTTCGACGAGAAAGGTAGACCCGTCATCCCCGCGCAAAGGCTTCGCCTTTGTCGCTGGAGGCGCGAGCCTTGCGGCGCAATTGCGCCGGTGGGCGAGCCTCGAAGGATGCCCGGCCACAGTCGGGCCGTCGACCCTTCGAGACGCGCTACGCGCTCCTCAGGGTGACGGTGATAGACTGCGCGCGCCGCCAAATTTCTGACACTCGTCACCCTCACGCCGCGACCTTCACCTTCACCGGATGCACCGCGCGGAAGCCGATCGCGATCCGGTTCCAGGCGTTGATGGCGCCGATCAGCGTGGTCAGGTTGACGAGCTCGCTGTCCGTGAACTGCGCGCGCACCGCCTCGTAGTCGGCGTCGGGCGCATGGGTCTCCGAAACCAGCGTCAGCGCTTCGGTCCAGGCCAGCGCCGCGCGCTCGCGCTCGCTGTAGAGCGGCGACTCGCGCCAGGCGTTGAGCAGATAGAGCCGCTGCTCGGTCTCGCCATGCTTGCGGGCGTCCTCGGTGTGCATGTTGATGCAGTAGGCGCAGCCGTTGATCTGCGAGGCCCGGGTCTTGACCAGTTCGATCAGCGATTGCTCGAGGCCGCTCGCCGTGATCTGGCTTTCGACCGCAACCAGCGCTTTGATGGTCTCGGGGGCGGCCTGGTAGAAATTCATGCGGGGTTTCATGGTCGTTCTCCTTGGTTATGGGTTCAGTGAAAAGGACTAGTGTGCACCGCCGCCGCCAGCGAGCTGGCCCGGCTTCTTCAGGAAGAGCGCTGCTACCAGCGCTACGATCAGCGCCACACCGAGCAGATAGAAGGTGTCGCTGAAGGCGAGGATGTAGGCCTGCTTCTGCACGACCTTGCCGACCGCCGCGATCGCGCGGTGGCTGGCGTCGGCGTGATCGGCAACGCCGTGGTTCAGGAAATACTGGGTCAATCCCTCAATCCGCGTTCGGGTCGCCTGTTCCAGCATGGAGACCGACTGCATCAGCACGTTGGAGTGATATTGCTCGCGCTTGGTCAGCAGTGTCTGCAGCGCGGCAATGCCGATGGCGCCGCCGAGGTTGCGCATCATGTTGAACAACGCTGATGCCGATCCGGCATTCTCCGCCTCGATTCCCGCCGTCGCAACTGCCGACAGCGGCGCGAATGCCAGCGCCTGACCGACGGCGCGGACGACATTGGGCCAGAGCAGTTGATCGGCCGCATAGTCGTTGGTCATGTAGATGTTCATGAAGTTGGAGCCGGCGAACAGCGCAAATCCGACGCCGATGACGATGCGGGGGTCGAAGCGCTGCATCAGCCGCGGCACCAGCGGGATCAGCACGAGCTGCGGCAGGCCGGTCCAGGCCAGCACCATGCCGATCTGCTCGGCGTTGTAACCCTGGATGCGCGACAGATATTGCGGCAGGATGAACACCGAGCCGTACAGCGCGATGCCGAGCAGGAAGTTGGCCAGCATGCCGAAGCCGAAATTGCGGCGGGCGAGCAGGCGCAGATTGAGCAGCGGCTTCTCGACGGTGAATTCGGCGATGAGGAAGGCGACCAGCGCCACGGCGGCGATCACCGACAGGCGGACGATGAAGGGCGAGCCGAACCAGTCGTCCTTGTTGCCTTCTTCCAGAACGGTCTGCAGCGCGGCGAGGCCGATCGCCATGGTGATGATACCGAGCCAGTCGCCCTGGCGGATCAGCGACAGCTTCATCGGGCTCGGATCGAGCGAGACGTACAGCATCGCGATCATCACGGCGCCGGGCACCAGATTGACGTAGAAGATATACTGCCAGCCCCAGTTCTCGGTGAGATAGCCGCCGATGGTCGGGCCGATCGCCGGCGCGAACGTCGCCGACAGCGCAAACAGCGCAAGCCCGATCGGCTGCTTCGCCTTCGGCAGCAGCGTGATGATCAGCGTGAATGCCATCGGGATCAGCACGCCGCCGGTGAAGCCTTGCACGGCGCGCAGCGCGATCATCTGCGGCAGGTCCTGCGCCAGCGCGCAGGCGCCAGAGAACACCAGGAACAGGAACGCGTTGGTGAGCAGATAGATGCGCACCGAGAACACCTGCGCGAGCCAGCCGGAGAGCGGGATCACCACGATCTCGGCGATCAAATAGGAGGTCGAGATCCAGCCGCCGTCATCGATGCCCGCGCCAATGCCGCCTTGGATGTCGGCAAGCGAGGCGTTGACGATCTGGATGTTGAGCACCGCCATGAACGCGCCGAGCGTGGCGCCGATCACCGCGATCCAGGTCTTGGTCGGGATCGCGGGCGCGGCGGGTGCTGCGGGCGACGGGAGGGCGGCGGCGTTGGCTGTGGGCTGGAGTGCGGTCATCGGGGCGTCCTTGCTGCCCCACAACATGGATTAGGCGGCCGATTTCGATAATCCGGGAAAGACTGGAAGGATTGTCCGGCAGAAATTGATAATCCGCCGTCGGTCCGTGAGGCGGGCATGCTTACTAGGCTCCCTCTCCCGCTTGCGGGGAAGGGTGGGGTGGGGCTCTCTCCACGAGTCATGCCGCGGAGAGAGCCCCACCCGCATTGCATCTGCGATGCAATGCGGCCTCCCCCGCAAGCGGGAGAGGCGAAGAGAGTTCTGGATAGCAAAACGCGATCGATCTCCACGATCGATCGCGTCAAATCAGTCGAAGAACGTTTGAACGCTAGCCGCCGCTCGCCCGCGTCGCCGACGCCAGCCGCCGCTTCTCCTCACGTTCGGCCAGCACGGTCGCCTTGGTGTTGACGGTCGGGATCGCCGACATGCCCGGCCGCAGCAGGCCGGTGAAGCTGTGATCGTCGAGCACGATCTTCACCGGCACGCGCTGCACGATCTTGGTGAAGTTGCCGGTGGCGTTGTCGGGCGGCAGCAGCGCGAATTCGAGGCCGCTGGCCGGTGACAGGCTGTCGACATGGCCCTTCAGCGTGGTGCCGTGAAAGCTGTCGACGGTGAGCTCGACCGGCTGGCCGTTGCGCACATGGGTCAGCTGGGTCTCCTTGAAATTCGCGACCACATAGACCGCATCGAGCGGCACCACCGCCATCAGCTGGGTGCCGGCCTGCACATATTGACCGACGCGGAGCGTGCGGGCGCCGACCGTGCCGTCGACCGGCGCGGTGATCCGTGCGTAGGACAGGTTCAGTTCAGCCTGCTGCTCGACCGCGCGGGCCCGGTCGGCCTGCGCGACAGCCTGGGCGCGCTGCGTGGTCAGCACGTTGACCTTGCGCTGCGCCGCCGACAGCGCCGACTTCGCGTGCTGCAACTGCGCCGTATTGCTGCGCAGCGCCGCGTCGGTCTGCTGCGCACGTTGAATGGTGCCGGAGCCGGACTTCATCAGCCCGTCGTAACGGCTCTGCTCTTCCTGGGCGAATTTCAGATTGGCTTCGGCGGCTTCGACGTCCGCAGTGCTCTGATCGATGATCGGCTGCTGCAGCTCGAGCTGGGCATCGAGGTTGCGCACCGAGGCATCGGCGGCCTCGACATCGGCCTTGGCCTGGCCCAGCGCCGTGCGGTAGTCGCGGTCGTCGATCTCGGCCAGCAGCTGGCCGGCCTTCACCGGCTGGTTGTCGGTCACCAGCACGCGGGCGATGTAGCCCGACACTTTCGGGGCGATGATCGTGGAGTCCGCCTTCACGTAGGCGTCGTCGGTGGATTCGAGGTAGCGGCCGGTGGTGAGGTAGTCGTAGCCAAAGTCGCTGGCCACGGCGATGCCGAGCACGGCGGCGAGCCCGATGACCACCCGCTTGACCGTCCGCCGGGATGGGGGGAGGCCGATTTTGGCCGATTCTTCAGGGGCATAGGTGGTGGTCGACATGACATCCTCCAGGCAGAACATTCGCGTCCTTCCAGAAAGGGCGCCGGATACGGCCCTTAGATGCAATGTCCTCCCCGCTGTGATAATCCCGATAAAACTGGAAGCATTATCAAGCCAACGCTGATAATCCGGACCTTGTTACATGGATCGCCTGACCAGTTTGACCGCCTTCGTCCGGGTCGTGGATTCCGGCGGCTTTTCCGCCGCCGGCCGCAAGCTCAACATGTCCACGACCATGGTGAGCAACCACGTCCAGTCGCTGGAAGACCGGCTCGGTGCCCGGCTGCTCAACCGCACCACGCGCAAGGTCAGCCTCACCGAGGTCGGTCAGGCCTATTACGACCGTTGCATCCAGATCCTCGCCGACATCGAGCAAGCAGATGAGGTTGCGGGCGCGCAGCAATCGGTACCGCGCGGCACGCTGCGCATCTTCACCAACACCCATCTGGTCCAGTTCCTGTCGTCGACGGTCACCGAGTTCCTGGCGACCTATCCCGAGGTCAAGATTGATCTGATGATCGGCGAACGCTCGGCCGATCTGCTCGACGAAAATTTCGATCTCGCCGTGCAGATGATCCAGCCGCGCGATTCCGCGCTGATCGTGCGCCGCATCGCCACCTGGCGGCACGTGCTGTGCTGCTCGCACGACTACGTCGAGGCGCACGGCAAGCCGGAGCGGCTCGACGACCTCGCGACCCTCAACTGCGTTCGCCATATCAACTACCCGTTCGGGGACGAGTGGCACTTCGTCGACCGCAAAGGCGCGCCGGCAGCGGTGAAAGTGGCCGGCAATCTCGTCTCCAACAGCGGCGAGACGCTGAAACTCGCGGCGCTCGCCGGCGTCGGCGTGTTCCTCGCGGCGGGCTTCCTGGTCCGGGACGAACTCGAATCGGGGAAGCTGGTTCGGCTGCTGCCCGAATATCGGCCGGTCGAGCTCACCATGAACGCGATCTACCCGCACCGCCATCACCTCTCAGCGAAGGTGCGCGTCTTCATCGATCTCCTGGTGCATCACGCGACCGAGCAGCAGAAGCTGATCAATCCGTATTCGTGAGGGACGGTTTGCGCAGCACTCTATCCCCGGCATCCTGAGGCGCGAGCGGAGCGAGCCTCGAAGGATGAATCGGCCAGAGGTGGGGCCGTGCATCCTTCGAGACGCCGCTACGCGGCTCCTCAGGATGACGGGACTAGTAGTACGCATCATGACCACCCGGCATCCCTTGCATGGCGTGGGCGTGTATGAAGGTTGCCTCATCCGCCGCCGGGGCCTGCCATGCCGCTTCGCGTCCTGACCTCCATCCTGTTCGCGATCGCAGCAAACGTGCTGCTGCAGGCGCCGGCGCGCGCCTTCTATCCCGACCATATCGTGAAGATCGTGGTGCCGTTCGCGCCGGGCGGCGGCACCGATGTCGTCGCGCGCACGCTGGCGCAGGAGATGCAGAAGGATCTCGGCGTCACCGTCATCATCGAGAACAAGCCGGGGGCGGGCACCATCATCGGCACGCAGAGCGTCGCCGCCAGCCCGGCCGACGGCTACACGCTGCTGATGGCGACCTTCGCCAACGCCGTCAATCCGAGCCTCTACAGCAAGCTGCCCTACGACGCGCATAAGGATTTTGCGCCGGTGGCCCTGGTGGCGCGCTCGTTCAATGTCGTCGTGGTCAATCCTGCTTCGCCGATCAAGTCGATCGCCGATCTGATCGCGGCTGCGAAGGGCGATCCGAAAAAACTGTCCTACGGGACCTATGGCACCGGCACCTCGGCGCACCTGGCCGGCGAATTGTTCAAGCACATGGCGGGCGTCAATCTGACCACCGTGCCCTACAAGGGCGCGGCGCCCGCCATCACCGACCTCTTGGGCGGCCAGATCCAGGTGATGTTCACGACGGTGGCAAGCCGTGCGTCGCTGGTCGAGGCCGGGCAGCTGCGTGCGATCGGGGTGACCTCGGCCGAGCGTTCGGCGTCGTTGCCGCAATTGCCGACGGTGTCCGAAGCCGGTGTGCCGGGCTACGCCGCGGAATCCTGGTACGGCCTTTACGCACCTGCGAACACGCCGCCCGAGATCATCGACCGGCTCAACAAGTCCGCGGCCAAGGCCGTGCAGGCCGAGGCCTTCCGGAAGCTCAGCGTCAATGAGGGCCTCGTGATGGTGGCATCACCCCCGGCCGAACTCGACCGCTACTTCACGGCCGAGGAGGCCCGCTGGCGCAAGGTGATCCGGGACGCGGGCATCAAGGCGGAGTAGGCTGCCCGCGCGGCACGGCGATCACATCTTTTTGCATCGCCATGCCGCAACCGTGATTCTAGACGCAACGAATGGTTCCTGGGGTCGTCGATGATGGGACGCCGGCAACACCGCCGGTTTTGATCGGACCCCGGGCTGGGGAGTGAGCCATGTGGATTCTGTTGCTGCTGCCGTTCATCGGCTTGCTGTGGGTGCCGTTCTATAATTTTGCCGAGCCTTCGCTGTTCGGCTTTCCCTTCTTCTACTGGTACCAGCTCGCCTGGGTGCCGATCTCCTCGCTGCTGATCTGGCTGGTCTATCGCAGCCGGCGGCCTGACGCCGACGAGCAGCGTTGAGGGGAGCAGCCATGACCGATCATATCGCCTGGGTGGCGCTCTCCGTCTTCATCTTCTTCTTCGCCCTCGTCACCGTGATGGGCTTCTTCGCCGCGCGCTGGAAATCCGGCCCGGTCAGCGAGCATCTCGACGAATGGGGTCTCGGCGGTCGTCAGTTCGGCACCTGGATCACCTGGTTCCTGGTCGGCGGCGATTTCTACACCGCCTACACCGTGATCGCGGTGCCGGCGCTGGTCTACGCGGTCGGCGCTTACGGCTTCTTCGCGCTGCCCTACACCATCATTGTCTATCCCTTCGTGTTCGCCGTGATGCCGGTGCTGTGGAAGAAGGCGCATGCCAACGGCTACGTCACCGCTGCGGATGTCGTCCATGGCGCCTATGGCTCGCGCAGCCTCGAACTCGCGGTGGCGCTGACTGGCCTCGTCGCGACCATGCCCTACATCGCGCTCCAGCTGATCGGCATGGAGGTCGTGATCAAGGCGATGGGTCTGACCGGTGAACTGCCGATCATCGCCGCCTTCGTGATCCTTGCGCTCTATACCTATAGTTCCGGCCTGCGCGCGCCGGCGCTGATCGCCTTCGTCAAGGACATCATGATCTACATCGTGGTGCTGACGGCCGTGGTCGTGGTGCCCTCGAAGCTCGGCGGCTATGGCGCGGTGTTCTCGGCGGCCAACGATGCCTTTACCGCGAAGGGCGGCGCCACCGGACTGACGCTGAAGCCCGCTCAGTATCTGCCCTATGCGACGCTGGCGCTCGGCTCGGCGCTCGCCGCCTTCATGTATCCGCACACGCTGACCGGCATCTTCGCCTCGAAGTCGGCGGATACCATCCGCAAGAACGCGATCCTGCTGCCGGCCTATACGCTCTTGCTCGGCCTGATCGCGCTGCTCGGCTACATGGCCTATGCCGCCGGCATCAAGGTGACGTCGCCGAACGACGTGGTGCCTTTGCTGTTCAAGACCTTGTTCCCGGAATGGTTCGCGGGCTTCGCGTTCTCGGCGATCGCAATCGGCGCGCTGGTGCCGGCGGCGGTGATGAGCATCGGCGCCGCCAATCTGTTCACCCGCAATGTCTGGAAGTCCTATGTCAATCCGGACATCTCGCATGCCGGTGAGGCGTCGGTGGCGAAGATCACCTCGCTGGTGGTGAAGGTCGGCGCGCTCGCCTTCATCCTGTTCCTGCCGACGCAATATGCGCTCGACCTGCAACTGCTCGGCGGCCTCTGGATCGTGCAGACGCTGCCGGCGCTGGTGTTTGGCCTGTTCACCGTCTGGTTCCGCGCCGAAGCGCTGTTGCTCGGCTGGGCGGTCGGCATCGGCTGAGGCACCTACACGGCATGGAGCAACGGCTTGAAGCCGCTCGCCAGCATCTCGCTCGGCGATGCCAGCTACACCTTCTATGTCGGCCTCGGCGCGCTCTTGCTCAACATCGTGGTGGCCGTGATCGCGACCGTCGTGGTCGGCTTGATCTCACCCGCCAAGCGCGGCGCGGCGGCCTGAGCCGTCGTTGGTATCTGACGGGGCGGAGGTGAGAAGCGCGGTCAGCCGCGCCACCTTCGCTCTGGTCTTCTCGATCGCTTCATCCTTCACCGGGCCATAGCCGCGGATTTCCATCGGCGCTTTTGCAAGTGCGACGAGATCGGGCAGCGGCGCGGCATCGAGCTTGCCGAGCATGGTCTCGATCAGCGCCTCGTACCAGGTGATCAGCTCGCGCTCGGCGCGGCGCTCCGCGGTGTAGCCGAACACGTCGAACGGCGTGCCCCGCAGTCCCTTGAGCCGCGCCAGCAAGCGGAGTGGCGTCTGGATCCACTGGCCGAACGCGCGCTTGCGTGGCCGGCCGCGTGCATCCAGCCGTGCCGGCAACAGCGGCGGCGCGAGATGGTACTGCACCGTGAAGTCACCATCGAATTCGCGCTTGAGGGTCTCGAGGAAGCCGGTCTGCATATGCAGCCGCGCCACCTCGTACTCGTCCTTGTAGGCCATCAACTTGAACAGCGAGCGGGCGACGGCGTCGGTGAGGTTCTCGCTGTTCAGCGCAGCCTCGGCGCGCCGCACGCGGTCGACCGTCGCGCGGTAGCGCGCGGCATAGGCCTCGTCCTGATAGTCACGAAGGAAGTCGCCGCGGCGCGCGATGACCTGATCGAGGGTCTCCGGGGCGTTGGCGTCGCCGTTCGCCGCTTTCGGCAAGAACTCCGGATCGGCGAACGCAATCCGCCCCCAGGCCAGCGCCTGCTCGTTGCGCTCGACCGCGACGCCGTTCAATTCGATCGCGCGGGTCAATGCGTCCAGCGACACCGGCACCAGGCCCTGCTGCCAGGCGAAGCCGAGCATCATGATGTTGGCGAAGACGCTGTCGCCGAGCAGCCGCTCGGCCAGTGCATTGGCGTCGATCGCGGTGAGGTTGCCTGACCCGATCACTCGCTCGATGGCGCGCAAGCGAGCCGGCGAGGCGAGGTCGGCGTCACGGAAGCGCACCACGTCGCCGGTCGGCATCTCAGCGATGTTGACCGCGCCGCGCATGCCCTTGCGATAGGTGCCGGACGCCTTCGCTGATGAGCTCACCACGAGATCGCAGCCGATCAGCGCGTGGGCCGAGCCCTGGTCGATCCGCACCTGATGCAGCGCCTCGGGCGTTGGCGCCAGCCGCAGATAGCTCAGCACCGGACCGAATTTCTGCGCGAAGCCGGTGAAGTCGAGCACCGAGACGCCGCGGCCCTCGAGATGCGCAGCCATCGCGATCAGCGCGCCGACCGTGATGACGCCGGTGCCGCCGACGCCGGTCACCAGCAGATCATAGGGCTTTTCCAGTGCCGCAAGCTCCGGGACCGGAAGTGCGGCGGCGCGTGCCAGCGGATCGATTGCGCTTGCGCCTTTCGCGCGGCGCTTGCCGCCCTCGATGGTGACGAAGCTTGGGCAGAAGCCGTTGAGGCAGGAGAAATCCTTGTTGCAGGTCGAGAGGTTGATCTTGCGCTTGCGGCCGAACGGCGTCTCCTTCGGCTCGACGCTGAGGCAGTTCGATTCCACCGAGCAATCGCCGCAGCCCTCGCAGATGAGGTCGTTGATATAAGCAAAGCGTGCGGGATCCTTGATCTGCCCGCGCTTGCGCCGCCGCCGCTTCTCGGTGGCGCAGGTCTGCTGATAGATCAGCACGGTGACGCCGGAAATCGCGCGCAGCTCGCGCTGCACGGCGTCCATCTCTTCACGCGGGTGGATGGTGACGCCGGCGGGCAGGTCGGTCGGCGAGAACTGCGCGGGCTCATCCGACACCAACGCGATCCGCGCGACGCCTTCGGCGCGGACAGAGTGCGCGATCGCCTTCACGCTGATCGGGCCATCGACCGGCTGGCCGCCGGTCATCGCCACCGCGTCGTTGAACAGGATCTTGTAGGTGATGTTGGCTTTTGCTGCGATTGCCTGGCGGATCGCCATCGAGCCGGAGTGATAATAGGTGCCTTCGCCGAGATTCTGGAACACATGGCTGTTGCCGGTGAATCTTGACGAGGCCGCCCAGTTGACGCCTTCGCCGCCCATCTGGATCAGCGACGAGGTCTCGCGGTCCATCCAGCTCGCCATGAAATGGCAGCCGATGCCGGCCAGCGCCTTGGAGCCTTCGGGCACCTTTGTGGACGTGTTGTGCGGGCAGCCCGAGCAGAAATACGGCGTGCGCGTCGCGCCCGGCACCACGATCATGCGGTCCTGTTCCGGCCTGAGCGCGGCGACGCGGCGCGCGAGCTGCAATTCCGGAAACATCGGATCGAGCCGCCGCGCCAGCACGTCGGCCAGCATGCGCGGCGACAACTCGCCGGTCCACGAGATCAGCCGCGCCCCTCGCTCGTCGTGCTTGCCGACCATCCGTTCCGGCTTGGAGCCGGGATAGTCGTAGAAATACTCCTTGAACTGGCTCTCGATGATGCCGCGCTTCTCCTCGACCACGAGGATCTCGCGCTTGCCCTTCACGAACTCCATCGCATCGTGCAGCGCGAGCGGCCACACCATGCCGACCTTGTAGATGTCGATGCCGAAGCGGCGGCATGCGGCCTCGTCGAGCCCGATCAGCCGGAGCGCCTCCATTAGATCGAGGTGCGCCTTGCCCGTGGTGACGACGCCGTAGGTCGCGTCCCTGATGTCGTAGATGCGGCGGTCGATCGGATTGGCTTTCGCAAAAGCGTAGACCGCGTGCTTCTTCGCCTCCAGCCGCTCCTCGATTTGCGGGCCCGGCAGATCCGGCCAGCGATAATGTAGGCCGCCCGGTGGTGGCACGAAATCCGGCTGCGCGAAGACCCGCGGTGCCCGCAGCTCGACCGAGGCGCCGGATTCGACGATCTCCGAGATCGCCTTGAACCCGACCCACATGCCGGAAAACCGGCTGAGCGCATAGCCATATTCGCCGAACGCGAGATACTCGCCGACATCGGCCGGATGCAGCGTCGGCATGAACCAGCTCATGAAGGCGACGTCGGATTGATGCGGCATCGAGGACGACACGCAGCCATGGTCGTCGCCGGCGACGACCAGCACGCCGCCATGCGGCGAGGAGCCATAGGCATTGCCGTGCTTCAGCGCATCGCCGGAGCGATCGACGCCGGGGCCCTTGCCGTACCACAGCCCGAACACGCCATCGACCTTTCGATCCCTCTGCGTCTCGACCTGCTGCGAGCCGAGCACGGCGGTCGCCGCGAGGTCTTCGTTCACAGCGGGCAGGAATTCGATGCGGCTCTCCTTCAGCCGCTCGCCGATCTTCCACAATTCGAGATCGACGCCGCCGAGCGGCGAGCCGCGATAGCCGGAGATGAAGCCCGCGGTGTTGAGCCCGGCGGCCCGGTCGCGCCTGATCTGGTCGAGCGCGATGCGCACGATTGCCTGCGTGCCGGTGAGGAAGACGCGGCCACGTTCGCGGCTGTAGCGCTCGGACAGCTGGTAGGCGTCGAGTTGCGGCGTCTGGCCCATGACTGACCCCTCCGGGAATCGCAATGTCTGACCGGACAAGGCTATGCCTGAGGGGTTGGTAGGTCCTACCTATCTGTTCTCCACCGGTTTAAAATTCGGTAGGATGTTATGAATTGTAATGATATCTGGTAGATTCTACCAAAACGGAGTTTCCGAATGGTCGAAGAGCAAGACGAGAAAATTCTCGCCGAACTGCAGAAGGACGGCCGCGCCACCAACCAGCAGCTGGCGGAAACCGTCGGGATGTCGACGTCGGCATGCTGGCGCCGGGTCCGCGCGCTGGAGGAGTCCGGCGTCATCTCGGGCTATTCGGCGCTGGTCGCGCGCGAGCGCGCCGGCTTTGCGACCTCGGCGATTCTGCACGTCTCGCTGGAGCGGCACGACACGAAATTCGTCGACGAGTTCGTCGCGCGGGTGATGCAGCGCCGCGAGGTGCTGGAATGTTTCGCGACAACAGGCGATGCCGACTATCATCTGCGCGTCGTGGTGCGCGACATGGACGCCTACAACAGATTCCTCGACGAGTTCATGTTCCGCATCCCCGGCATCCGCCACGTCCGCACCAACGTGATCCTGAAGGAGATCAAGACCGGCGTCGCGCTGCCGTTTTGAGGTGTGCCACGACGGCGACGACGGTGCAGCGCGCTTAGCCCTATGTTCCGTCACCCTGAGCAGGCCGCGAAGCGGCCGTCTCCAAGGGCGAACGGCCACCAGCCGGGCCGTGCATCCTTCGAGGCTCGCTCCGCTCGCACCTCCAGCGACAAAGGCGAAGCCTGTGCGCGGCGATGACGGTCGAAGTGATCCGTAGGATGGGTAGAGCGCAGCGAAACCCATCATCGTGCCGCAGATGAATTGATGGGTTTCGCTGCGCTCTACCCATCCTACGATCTGCCGTTTTGATGGAGATGCCGCCGCGATGGCCGCGCGCTCAACTTCTTGTCCCGTCACCCTGAGGAGGCCGCGGAGCGGCCGTCTCGAAGGGCGAACGGCCACCAGCCGGGCCGTGCATCCTTCGAGGCTCGCTCCGCTCGCACCCTCAGGATGACGGTCGAAGTGGTCGGTACCCATCCTTGCTACGGGTCATTGCGCTTGTTCCGCCGACTTGGTCCGCATCAAGATCATGAACACCATGACATGGCTCACCAGCAGCAGCGGCACGTAGAGCGCCGGGATATAGATGCCGGCGCCGAACAGGCCGGGATCCGCGTTCTTCGTCGCGCCCATGAAGTAGGCGTTGAGAAGATCCAGCGTGCCCCAGATGTTGAAGAACCAGACGATCGGAATGGCCACCGGCCAGCGCCACGACAGTGCCGCCATCGAGAGCAGCGCGAGAGCTGCCGCGGTCAGATCGCCCCAGCCGACCGCGCCGGCAAACACCGGGTTCACCTCCGGCGACACGAAGCCTGTGACCATGAAGTTCATCCCGAGAAACCGGAAGGCATGAAAGGCCGCAAGCAGCCGGAGCGCCTCATGGCGCGGCCAGGTGCGGAGCGCCGGCCAGACATAGGTCGCGGCCACCACGGCACTCGTCAGAAATGCTCCGGCGACGCTGAGCAAGAATGGAATGTTGAGACTTACTGGCACGGTCGGCTCCCGTCTGACTGTCGATCCCGGGAGGCCGGACCCGGGCGATCGGGTCCGGCCTCGGCGAGGCACTCAGGGCCTGACGCTTAAGGCTTGCCGACCAGCAGGCGCAGCGGCAGCAGCGGGCCGACCGCGATGTAGTCGTGGTCCATGATATCAAGCTTGGAGAGCGGCAGCCCCTCCATGATCGCGTGCGCCTCGGATGTGTCCTTGGCCTCGAGCAGGAGGATGACCCCGCGCCCGTCGGACCGCGAATACCATTCGCGAACCTTGCCGCTGAGATAGAGCTGCACGGTCTGGCGGATTTCATCCGGCATCACGGCCATCACCTGGTCGCGGGTGACGCCCGCCTTCACGGTGAGGATGACCATCACGCCGGTGGTGATGGTGGAGGCGGCTTGGGCTTGGGTGGTTTGGGCAAGAGAGGGAGTGGTCATGGAGCTGGCGCCTGTCAGAGTGAGGGTGAGGGCGAGGATTGTGTGACGGATTGCTTTCATCGGTCGCATGTCTCCGCTCACGACATTGTCGTGATGTCGCGTGGATCAGCGCATATCGCGCTGCTTGCTGCTCCGATGTAGGGCGGCTTCCCGTGCGCGACTATTCGCGATAATGTTGACGGGCCATGAAGCAGAACTTCACAGTCCGGCAGGGGGCGCTCGACGGCGTCGAGGCGTTCCTCAGCGTCGCCCAGCACCGCAGCTTTCGCCGCGCGGCGACCGAGCTCGCGGTGACGCCGTCGGCGATCAGCCAGGCGGTGCGCGCGCTCGAGACGCGCCTCGGCGCCGTACTGTTCATTCGCACCACCCGCAGCGTCGGCCTGACCGAGGCCGGCGAACGATTTTTGGCGCGCGCACGGCCCGCGTTCGAGGAGTTGATCGCAGCAAGCGGTGCCGCGCGCGAGCTTGGGCAGAAGCCCGCCGGGCTGTTGCGCCTCACCGTGCCGCGCTCGGTGGTGCCGATCCTGCTGGAGCCGCTGATCGCGTCATTCTGCAAGGCGTATCCCGAGATCGAGGTCGAGCTCGCCGCCAGCGAGGAGCTGGTCGACCTCGCCGCCGGCGGCTTCGATGCCGGCATCCGGATGGGCCAGTTCATCAACCCGGACATGGTCGCGGTGCGCCTGACCAGGCCGTTCCCGTTCGCCATCGTCGGCAGCCCGGATTATCTCGCGCGCCGCGGCCGGCCCCAACGTCCGGACGATCTGCGCGAACACGCGTGCCTGAGGTTGCGGCGATCGAATGGCGGGCTGGCGCCGTGGTCGCTCAACGACAACGGCCGTTCGATCGAGCTTGCTGTCTCGGGATCGTTCATCGGCCATGATTTCCCAACGCTGGTCGGCGCGGCCATCGAAGGCGTGGGACTGGCGCAAGTGCCCGCGCCGCTGGTCGCCGGCGCGGTGAAGGAGAAAAAGCTCGTCCGCGTGCTGGAGCCATTCGCGACGACAACGCCCGGCGTATTTCTCTACTATCCCGGCCACCGCCATATCATGCCGAAGCTCCGCGCCTTCATCGACCATGTGAAGAGCAGGTCGGGGGCAGCGCGCTGAGCTCGGTGCGGATTTGCGGCCTTCGATCAGGCGGCATCCTCGCGGGATTCCCAGCGTGTCATTCCGGGGCGCGCGCAGCGCGAGCCCGGAATCCATTTCACCACTTGTCTTGCGGCCCAATGGATTCCGGGCTCAGCCCTTCGCGCTGCCCGCAGGTGCGCAATTGCGCACCGGGGAATGACGGCGAGGCCTAAGCGCGCTTCTGCGGTTGCCAGTCCGGCACCGTCTTGACCATGTGCCAGACCAGCTGGTCGAGGGCGCGGGTCATGCCGTCCCGCGACCTGGTATTGGTGAACGCCGACCAGCAGAAGTCTCCATTGGTCCGGACCGAGATCGTCGTCGTTCCGTCCAGCAGGCCGCTGTGCCACCAGTTGTTGTTGGCGGTGATGAACAGGCCCTTGGCATAGCGGGGGTTGACGGCGCTCGGCGTGCTCATGACGCGGAGGCTGTCGTCGGTCAGCAGCTGTTCGGTGTCCCTGAAGCCGTCGATATGGACGAACAGCGTCGTCAAATCGCTTGGCGTCGCAATCCAGCCGCCGTGCGAATCCATCCGGGCGACGTTCATCCGGTACGGATCGCCGCCGGTCTGGCTGTAATATTTGACCTCGTTGCTTGCCCGCTCGCGCAGCGTATTGCCGGCAATCTGCATGTCGGCGATGCCGCATCGCTTCAGGACCACGTCCTTGATGTACTGCTCGTAGCTCCGGCCGCTGAGCTTTTCGATCACGCGCCCGAGGATGCAATAGCCGAAGTTCGAATAGGCATAGGACTCACCCGGCGGACTGGTGAGCGGCATGTGCTCCAGCGTCCAGTCGATCAGCTCGCGATGCGTCAGACCCTGGTTCATGAACATCGGGTCGCGGGACTGGTTGCCCCAGGCCCCGGTGGTGTGGGTCAGCAGGTGCTCGATTGTGATCTGCTCGACAGGCGAGCGGGATGAGCCCGACGGCATCAAGCTTTGCAGGGTTGGCGTCGTCGGGTAGTCCTGACCGAGAATGGAGTTGGCGCCGAACACGTAATCGCCGAGCCGCAATTTGCCCGCTTCGACGAGGGTGAAGATCCCGGTCGAGGTCACCGGCTTCGATATGCTCGCGATCCGGAAGCGGTGCTGCGGGGTCAATGCTTCGCCGCTCTCCCGATCCGCAACGCCGAACGCCTCCACATAAGCCGGCTTTCCCTTGATCGAAACCGCGATGGAAAGACCGGGGACGTCGTACTCCTTCATGAAGTCGGCCGCGAGGTCCGCCATCTGCTCGCGTTGCTCCGACGTCGGAAGCTCCGCCGGCGGGTCGGCAAGCGCCGGCGACGGCCTGCAGGCGATCCCGGCGGCTGCTAGCAGCGAACTCTGGAGCAACGTTCGGCGTGAAAGCGGCATGGTTGCCTTGCCTGGTGAGTGCGAGCGGCCCGCACGGTATTGCGGTTCTGTTGTTTCTGTCACGTTACGAAAGTGGCCGTGTGATGACGTCACGATGGCCCGTCGGGCAATGTCGCGAGAATGCGGATGTGTGATTCACGACCCGCTCAACAAACTCGCTGTCGTCCCGGGCAAGCGCAGCGCGACCCGGGACCCATAACCACAGGGTCCAGTTGTCGTGCGACGCTGTGGTCCCAGCGAATTCCATCACACAAGGCGGTGGTTGGGTCCCGGCTTTCGCCGGGACGACACCGAGGGTGAGGCGCGCGCGCAGGCTCAGACCACCCGCCTCACACCTTCTCCTTCACGAACCTGTTTCGCAATGTCCCGATGCCGGTGATGTCGATCTCCACCACGTCACCGTCCTTCAGGTCCGGCGAGGCGCCGTCGGTGCCCATCCAGATCACGTCGCCGGGCGACAGTGTGAAGTATTTCGAAAGCTCGACGAGGAAGGGCACGATGCCGAAGATCATCTCGTTGGTGCGGAAGCGGCCGGTCTCCTTGCCGTTGACGCGGATCGCGGTCTCCATGCGGTCGAGATCGACATCGGTCTCGATCCACGGGCCCATCGGCTTGAACGTGTCGGCGTTCTTGGCGCGCCACAGCCCGCGGTCGGCCTTCTGCCAGCTGCGCTCGGAGACGTCGTTGCCGATCGTGTATCCGAACACGCAGTCCAGCGCATTGGCTTCGGTGAGGTGCTTGGCGGTCTTGCCGATCACGACGACCAGTTCGCCCTCGTAATGGATCTTTTCTGTCGCACTTGCGGGGATCACGACATTCTCATCATGAGCGATCAGCGCGTTCTGCGCACGGTAGCCGATCTCGGGTCGATCAGGCACGTTCGGCACGGTGCCGGCCTTGTCGGCGGCTTCCTTGAGATGCTTCAGATAGTTCAGCCCGACGCAGTAGAAGGTGCGCGGGATCAGCGGCAGCTCGATCTTGACGTCCTTCAAGGCGTGGGTCTTCGCCGTCTTGCTCCATTCACCGAACGGATCGCCGTTCACGGTGATGACGGTGTTGCCCTCGACGAGGCCCCAAGACGTAGTGCCCGCGGCGGTGAATTTCAGCCAGCGCATGATGATGTCCTTCTATTCCGCGGCTTGCGCGCGAGTCTTCCAGGCGCCGGCAGCCGGGCGCTTCAGCCCGAGATTCTCGCGCAGCGTGGTGCCGGCGTAGTCCTTGTGGAACAGGCCGCGCTTCTGCAACTCCGGCACCACGTAATCGACGAAGTCGGCGTAGGAGCCCGGCACATAGCTCGCCGCGATGACGAAGCCGTCGCAGCCGCGGCCTTCGAACATTTCCTCCAGCCGGTCGGCGATCTCCTTCGGGCCGCCGACCATCGCGTCCTGCACCTGGCCGCGGCCGGAGAAGGTGATGAAGTCGCGGGTCGAGGGATTGGTCTTGCCGGAGGTGCGCAGCACGCCGTCGCGGATGCCGAGCATGCCTTGCATGCCTTGCAGCTCTTCGGTGGTCAGCGGCTCGTCGATCGGTTTGGCGCCGAAATCGAAGTTGAGGCCTTCGGCGAGCAGCGACAGCGCGTCGATCTCGAGCGGCAGCTTCTGGATCACGGCCATCCGGTCCTCGGCCTCGGCCTTGGTCGCGCCGGTCACCGGCGTGATCAGGTTGCAGAGGAGCATCTGGTCGGGATCGCGGCCGGCCTTGGCGGCTTCGCCCCGGATCGCGTCATAGCCCTGCTTGGCGTTGGCAAGGTTGCGCGCCGCGGTGAAGATCACCTCGCCCCAACGTCCCGCAAAGCGCTGGCCACGCCCGGAGGCGCCGGCCTGGATCACGACGGGATGGCCCTGCGCCGAGCGCGGCACCGTGAACGGGCCGCGCGAGGTGAAGAATGCGCCCTTGTGATCGAGCCGCTTCACCTTGGCCGGATCGGCGAAGCGGCCGGATGTCTTGTCGATCACCAGCGAGCCGTCTTCCCAGGCATCCCAGTGGCCGAGCACCACTTCCATGAACTCGTCGGCACGGTCGTAGCGGAGATCGTGCTCGAGATGCTGCGCGCGGCCCATATTGAGCGCCTCGCCGTCATTCACCGACGTCACCACGTTCCAGGCGGCGCGGCCACCCGTCATCAGGTCGAGCGTCGCGAAGCGGCGGGCGACGTCGAACGGCTCGAAATAGGTGGTGGACGCGGTCGAGGCGAGGCCGAGCCTGGTCGTAACCATGCCCATCGTGGTCAGCACCACGATCGGGTCCATCTTCACGCAGCGGATGCCGTACTCGACGGTGTGGGCGTGATCGTTGCCGTAGCGGTCGGGCATTGCGAGGCGATCGTCGAAGAACGCCATGTGGAACTTGCCCCGCTCCAGGATGCGCGCGATCTCCTGATAGTAGTCCGCCGACATCGAATCGTCGCGCGACTCCGGGTGACGCCAGGAACTCGGCAGATTAGTGCAGTTCTGCGCTTGCAAAAAGCCAACCAGCGCCATTTGCCGTGTCATGCCGTTCTCCTGTACCTGAATGCGTCAGCGAAGATCGAGGTCGTCGGTGAGCTTGTAGTCGGCGGCGAGCGCCTTGAGCTTGTCCCAGGTCGCATCCTCGATCTCGATGCCATCCTTGCGCCGCTGCCGTTCGCGCAGATGTTCGATCTCGCCCGGATAGAACACGCCGCGGCTCCCTTCCGAGGGCGGCGTCGATTTCAGGTAGCGGGCGAAGTCGGCGACTTCGCGTCTGAAGTCCTGCAAGGGACGGAACGCCGCGACGTTGAACGCCGCCATGAAGCAGCCGTCGTTGTGACGGCCGGTCGGCTCGACGCCGAAGCCGAGACCGGTCAGCAGGCCGCACAGCACCTCGACCATCGCGGCAAGGCCCGAGCCCTTGTAGCCTTCGCTGCCGCCGAGCGGCAGCAGCGCGCCGCCCTTGCGGTAGTCCTTTGGGTCAGTGGTGTCGCGCCCTTCGGCGTCGATGATCCAGCCCTTCGGGATGCTCTCGCCGCGCGCCACCGCGAGCTGGACCTTGCCGGCCGCGACCGCCGAGGTCGCCATATCAAGATAGAACGGCGCCTCGAGATCGGACGGCACCGCGATCGAGAGCGGGTTGGTGCCGAGCCGGGCCTCGCGGCCGCCGAACGGCGCGACATGTTTCGGCGAGCGGCCGGAATCCGCGGCTGCAATCCCGATCATGCCTTCGCGCATCGCCATCAGCGGGTAATGCGCGAGCCGGCCGACATGGCTCTGCCGGAACACGGTGCAGGCCGCGACATTGGCGGTCTTCGCCTTGTTGATGGTCATCTCCATCGCCTTGGCGTTGACGTGGAAGCCGAACCCCCAATGACCGTCGATCACGGTCGTGGTCGGCGTCTCCTGCACCACGGTCCATTTCGCGCCGGGGACGATATGGCCGGCCTTGATGCGGTCGATATAGGTCGGGATCGCGATCACGCCGTGGGAGTCATGGCCGGCGAGGTTGGCGTTGACGCAGCCGGAGGCGACCGCGTTGGCCTCCTCCTCCGATGCGCCGGCGCCCCGGAGCAGCGCCGCGCCGATGCGCGTGAGACGGTCGGCCTGGACGATCGGCATGGGATTTTCCTCGCGGTCCGCCCGCGTGATGCGCGGGTCTTGCTTGCTGTTGTCGGCGTCATGCTCTCAAAGCGCAGCTCGCCGAGCAAGGGGCGGAAAATCCGGTCCGCCATACCGCCAGCAGGGTGCTCCCGGCCGGGATTTCACTGAATGGAACGGGTGCGGTCGCGCTGCGGAATTTGGCTGCCCCGGCGGCGCAAGCCAGGCCGCTATCCGGGTGCCCCGACCCTCCGCTTCAGCCTGGCACACCGGCGTCCGTAATATCCCGGAAAACGGCCTCCGGCATTCGTCAGCCGTTTACTTTGTCTCACAACTTGCCGGATACACTAACCATCACTTAGGCCTCTCGCGGGCAATGTTCCCCGGCAGATTTGAAGGGGGTGGCCCTGGGGCCTTCAGGGATCGTGCAGTCGAGCATCGGGCGTACATTCGCGGCGTTGAATGCCACCAACGAAGCGATCCTATACGCGAAATCACCAGAAGAATTGTACGGAAAGGTCTGCGAAGCCGCGTTCTCGAGCGGGAGCTTCCTGGCTACGACCGTCTTTTTGCTGGAGCCGGATACCGGTCGGCTGACATTCGCCGCCGGTTGCGGCGACGATGTCGCGCGTCTGCGCAGCATCAGGATTTCCACCCTCGCCAACATTCCGGAAGGCGACGGTGTCGCCGGGCGGGCGTTCCGCGATCAGAGCGCCAGCGTCTGCAACGACTATGTCAACGATGCCCGTTCGGCGGCCTGGCGCAGCGGCCTCGCGGCGGCCGGCGTCGGTGCGGCGGCGGCGATGCCGCTGGTCTGCAACGGGCGCAGCGTCGGCGTCTTCATGGTGACCCGGCGCGAGATCGACTCGCTCGGTGAGGAGATCGTGTCGCTGCTGGAGCGCATTGCGGCGAACGTGTCCTTTGCGCTCGACAATTTCGACCATGAGGCGTCGCGCAAGAGCGGCGAGCGGGCGATGCGCAGGCTCAACCGCATGTTCGGCGCTATCAGCGCAACCAACGAGGCGATCCTTCGCGCCAAGACCGAGCACGATCTCTATCAGCGGGTGTGCGACGCCGCGGTGTTCAGCGGAAAATCCTTCGCCACGGTGGTGCTGCTGGCCGAGCCCGACACCCACTGGCTCGAGCCCGTCGCCGGCACCGGCGAGGCGCTCGACCTGATCACGCAGACGCGCTTTTCGACCGACCCGGACAATCTCTACGGCAAGGGGATCTGCGGCGAGGCGTTCCGGACCAAACGGCCGTGCATCGAGCACGACATTCCGATATCGACGGGCGCCTCGCAGGCGCAAGCCGGTGAGAGCGGTCTGATGGCCTGCGTCGCGCTGCCGCTCACCCGGTTCGGCAGGAGCATCGGCGTCCTGATCTTCTTCATCGGCAACTCCTGGGCCCGCGACGAAGAGATCATCGCGCTGCTGGCGGGCATCGCCGAGAACGTTTCGGTTGCGCTCGACACGTTCGGCCGCGCCACCGAGAAGGCGAAGGCCGATGCCGAACGCGAGCGGCTGTCGCGGATGTTCGCGGCGCTGAGCGCGACCAACGAGGCGATCATGCGTGCGCGGTCGCGGCTCGAGATGTTCGAGCTGGTCTGCGCCGCGGCGGCGCATGGCGGCGGGTTCAACTCCACCAGCATCCTGATCGCAAAACCCGGCGACGATTTTCTGGAGATGATGGCGGTGGCAGGGCCGACCGCCGAGAACGCGCGCCGCCTCAATGTCTCGCGCAGCGAGGCGCGTCCCGAAGGGCGCGGCGTTTGCGGCAGGGCGTTCCGCTCCCGGCGCGCCTGCATCGACAACGATTTTCTGGGCGACGTCGTCAACAACCCGTTCCGCGATATCATCGACCGCGAAGATGCGCGATCGGGCGCGGCGTTTCCGTTGATCGTCGACGACGAACCGGTCGGCGTGATGCTGTTCATCTCGGCCAAGCGCAACACCTTCTCGGCCGAGTTCGCCGAGCTGCTGCAGCGGCTCGCCGACAACGTCGCCTATGCGCTCGGCAGCTTCGATCGCGCCGACGAGAAGGCGCGCACCGAGGAGCAGAAGGAGCGGCTGAGGCGGATGTTCGCGGCGCTGAGCGCGACCAACGAGGCCATCATGCGGGCGAAGTCCCGCGGCGAGCTGTTCGATCTGGTTTGCGATGCCGCGGCGGTCGGCGGTCAGTTCATCTCGGCCACCATCAGGCTGGTGCGGCGGGGCGAGGTCTTCCTGGAGAACGTGGCTGCCTCCGGCCCCGACCGGGTACGGGCCCGCGAAGTCCAGTTGTCGGCCGACGCGACGCGCCCGGAGGGACAGACGCTGACCGGCGTTGCGATCCGCACCCGCAGGCCCTGCATCAGCAACGATTATCTCAGCGACTTTGGCCCCGAGTCGCATGTCTATCCGGTCGTGCGCGACAGCGGCAGCAAGTCCGGCGCGGCCCTGCCGCTGCTCAAGAACGGCGAGGCGATCGGCGCGCTGGTGTTCCTCTCCGGCGAGTTCAACACCTTCAGTCCGGAGATGATGGCGCTGCTGCAGCGGCTCACCGAGAACGTGTCGTTTGCGCTGGCCAATTTTGACCGCGCCGACGAGAAGGCGCGGGCCGACGAGCAGAAGGAGCGGCTGTCGCGGATGTTCGCGGCGCTGAGCGCGACCAACGAGGCGATCATGCGGGCGAAGTCCCGCGCCGAGCTCTACCAACTGGTCTGCGAGGCGGCAGCGACCGGCGGCAAGTTCACCTCGACCACGATCGCGCTGGTACAGCCCGGCAGCGACTATCTCCGCATCGTCGCGATCGCAGGCCCGGCCGCCGACGGGGCGAGCCAGGTGACGCTCTCGACCAGCGAGGAGCACCCCGAGGGGCGCGGCGCCTGCGGCAGGGCGTTCCGGTCGGGCAAGGCCTGCATCATCAACGACTATTTCGCCGATACCGGTACCGCGGCGTTCCATGAGCGCGCTCGCCGCGATGGAACGCAGTCCGGTGCTTCGTTTCCGCTGATCGTCAGCGGGGAGGTCGTCGGCGTCACGATCTTCGTCGCGATCGAGAAGGATACGTTCACGCCTGAGTTCGCCGAGCTGCTGCAGCGGCTCGCCGACAATCTGGCGTTCGCGCTCGAAAGCTTCGATCGCGCCGACGAGAAGCACAAGGCCGACGAGCGGATCGAATATCTCGCCTCGCATGACAGCCTGACCAATCTGCCGAACCGCGAAACCTTCAACGAGATGCTGCGTCACGCGATCTCGGCCGCGGACCGCCATCGCCGGCAGCTCGCGGTGCTGTTCATCGATCTCGACCGCTTCAAGGTGATCAACGATTCGCTCGGCCACGACGTCGGCGACATGCTGCTGGTTGCGATCGCCGAGCGGCTGCGCGGTTCGTTGCGCGCGAGCGACGTGGTGGCGCGGCTTGGCGGCGACGAGTTCGTGGTCATCCTGGAGGACACTGCCGAACGTCACGACGTCGAGCGCATCGCCGGCGAACTCCTTGTCGCACTGAGCCAACCGATGCAGCTCAGCGGGCACGAGTGCCACACCACGGCCTCGATCGGGATTGCGACCTATCCCACCGACGGCTCCGACGTGCAGACGCTCACCAAGAATGCCGACATGGCGATGTATCTCGCCAAGGAGGACGGCAAGAACGGTTTCCGCTTCTTCTCCAACGAGGTCAGGGCGCAGTCGATCGAGCGCCTGACGATGGAGAGCGCACTGCGCCGCGCGCTGGAGCGCGACCAGTTCTCGCTCGAGTATCAGCCCAAGGTCGACATGGCGAGCGGCCAGATCAGCGGCGTCGAGGCGCTGCTGCGCTGGACCCATCCCGAGCTCGGCAAGGTCTCGCCGGGGCAGTTCATACCGCTCGCCGAGGAGATCGGTCTGATCGTGCCGATCGGCCGCTGGGTGCTGAAGGAAGCCTGCGCGCAGAACATGGCGTGGCAGCACTGCGGCCTCAAGGCGGTGACGATGGCGGTCAACCTCTCGCCGCGGCAGTTCGGCGATCCGAACCTGCTCGACGACATCGACGAGGCGCTGGCGGCGAGCGGCATGTCGCCGGCGCTGCTGCAGCTCGAGGTCACCGAGAGCGTGGTGATGCGCAACGTGACGCGCGCGGTCCGCGTGCTCGACGCGATCCAGCACCGGGGCATTCGCCTTGCGATCGACGATTTCGGCACCGGCTATTCGTCGATGTCGCTGATGAAGGAGTTCCCGATCGACACCATCAAGATCGATCGTTCCTTCGTGCGCGACCTGCCCGATGATTCCGAGGACGTCGCGATCGCGCAGGCGATCATCAGCATGGGCAAGGCGCTCGGCATGACCATCGTGGCCGAGGGCGTCGAGACCTCCGAGCAGCAGGAGTTCCTGCGCGCCCATGCCTGCGACGAGATGCAGGGCTTTCTGTTCAGCCGGCCGCTTCCCCCGCGCGATCTCGCCGAGTTGCTGAAGACATCGCCGGTGCTGACGTCGCCGCCGTTGCAGCCGTCGCTTGACGACGAGGCGATCGGTGAGGCCTGGCCGGATCTAGGGCGGAAACGCGCTGTCGTCTGACGGCTGCACGGGCAGGTCGCGGACGTCGGAATCGGTGGATGCGATCAAGCGCGAGAAATCATAGGGCCAGGACGGTATCGCCTGGCCGGCCAGGGTCTGGCGCAGTGCCGCCGACGCCTCCGCAAAACTCGCCCCGTCGGGCAGGCGGAACCGGCGGCACCAATTGGACGGCAGCGGTTCGGCGGCATTGCGCATCTCGAATGCCGGTCCCCACCACCAC
>NZ_JACMYP010000062.1 GCF_020889705.1 Bradyrhizobium altum
CAGCAACATCCTGATCCGCGCCGCCGACCAGGCGGTGCCGGCGGGCGATTGCCTTGCCGGAGGCGCGCCGGGCTGCACCGGTTCGGTCAACTACCTCGTGCTCGATGCCGATCAGATCAGCCGCCTCGGGGCGTCATCGGTGTTGATCGGCGGCACCGCGCAGGTCGTCGATGGCGTCCAGAACATCACCGCCAGCGCGCTCAATCTCGAGGTCCTGACCGACGCGGCGCATCCGTTGACCGGGCCCGAACTGCTTCTTGTCTCGCTTGCCGGTGACGGAAATCTCGTTACCGGCAGGGGTCTGGTCGTCGGTGACGGCAGCGTTGTCAGGGCAATCGGCGCAGTGCCGGGCGGTACCGACCGTGACATCATGATCGGCGCGCTGCCGGTCAAGCAGTCCGACGGCAGCTATGTCTTCGCCAGCGGCGACGGCGCGCTGCTGCGTGTCTCGAACGGCAACACGGTGAAGGTCAGCCGGATTTATGTCCCGGGGCAATATGCGGGCAACGGTCCGCCGCCGAGCAGCCAGACACCGCTAGGCGCCTTCTCGATCGGCGCCGGTACGGTCATCGACGGCGGCAACGCACTGACGCTCGACACCAGCGGCAGCGGCACGCTCGCCTCCAACGCCATCCTGAACGCCAGGAACTATGACATCGCCGGATCGGTCATCAACATCGGCGGCGGCAGCACCGGCATTGTGCTGAATCCTGCGGTACTGGCGAATTTCAACGGTGCGGTCTCGGTCCGGCTGCGCAGCGCGACCGTGATCAATCTGTACGACGCCAGCGGACTGCAGATCGGCGATGCCGCGCATCCGATCGGCACGCTCACCTTCGACAGCGCCGGGCTCTACAGCCAGGGTGGCAGCACCACCGTCAATGCCACCAACATCGATCTCGCCAACACCAGTGGCGCGACCGGCACGGGCATCACCGGCGCCGGCGGCATCCTCACGCTCAATGCTTCACAGGTCATCACCGAGGATGTCGGCACCAAGCACCTTGGTGGCTTCAGCCAGATCTATTTCAACGCCGGCAGGGCGATTGCATTCAGCGGCAATGGCACGCTCGATACAGGATCGGTTGCGGCTGCGGCGCTGCTGTTCGATATCGGCGGAGTAACGATCGCGAACCCAGGCACCGGCTATACCAGCATCCCGGACGTGACCATCTCGGGCGGCGGCGGATCCGGCGCCCAAGCCACCGCGTTGCTTGGCGTGGTCAGCTTTGCCGTTGTCAGCGGCGGTTCGGGCTACAGCAATGGCGATCCGGTCACGGTGTCCGGAACCGACAATAATGGCAACCCGGTCACGGCAACCGGTACGGCCATCGTCAATGCCAACGGTGCGGTCACCGGCGTCAAGCTCACCTCGTCCGGCTCCGGCTTCCCCGGCTTTGTCGACTCCATCTCGGTCGATAGCGCCACCGGGGACGGCGGCGCTCAGTTGACCGCGTCGCTGGGCGTGGTCGGCGTGACCGTCACCAATCCGGGCTCCGGCTATACCAGTATGCCGACCTTCTCCTTCGCGAACGGCGGGGGTGGTGTGGCGACGACGGCGCAGGCCGTCGTCAACGTGACGGGAATCAATCTCACCAATCCGGGTGACGGTTACCTGAGCACCCCGACCATCAAGATCAGCGGATCCGGCACGACGGCGACAGCCATTGTGTCCGGCGGCGCCGTCACCGGAGTGACGCTGACCAATGCCGGCACCGGCTATTCGAACCTGCCGACGGTGACGTTCGCGGGCGGCGGCGCTGCCGCCGCGAATATGGTGCTGTCCGCGCCGGCAATCGTCGTCAATGGCGGCGCGACGCAATCGCTGAGCACGCTGGGCAACATCAGCCTCGTCACCGCAGCGGGCACCAAGCCCGCCAGTGTCGCCAGCAATATCGGCGGCGTTCTCGCTGTCGCGGGCGGGTCGATCACGGACAGCGCGACGATCCAGGCGCTGTCCGGCAAGGTCAGCCTGACCGCGACCGCTGGCGACGTTGTGCTCGGTGGCGGCGCCCTCATCGATGCGTCCGGCTCGCGCATCACGATCCTCGACGTGGTCCAGGACGCGCCGGGCGGCAATGTGCAACTCGCGTCGACGACCGGCAATGTGATCGTCGGGCAGGGTGCCACCGTCAGCGTGGCCGGGGCGGGCCGCGGCTTTGCAGGATCGCTGTCGATCCTGGCTGCGAACGCCGCGTCGCTCGACGGCGCGCTCGACGGCAGCGCCGCGTTCAAGGATCTCGGCGGCAGTTTCACCTTGCAGGCGGGAAGCCTCGGCGGGGCGGCCGGCCTGCCGCTCCCGGCATTCAGCGGCGGCTTCTCGGTGCGGCTCGGCACCGGCGACATCCGCATCGAGGCCGGCCAGACGCTCAATTCCGGCAAGGTGCTGCTGGTTGCCAACAATGGCAGCGTGGTCGTCAACGGTACCATCGACGCGAGCGGGCCGAGCGGCGGCCAGATCTCGCTTTACGGCGCCGGCGTTACCGCGGGCGGCGTCACGACCGGCGGCGTCAGCATCGGCGTCAGCGCAGTGCTCAAGGCGTCCTACGCCGCAGGCGATCCGTCCGATCCGGCCTACGCCGCCGCCGGCCTGGTGCAGACCGGCGGCACCATCACGCTGGGCACCACAGGCACGCCCGACGGCACCGTCAACGCCACCTACGGCTATCAGAACATGTCGACCTCGGGCGCGATCAGCGTCGCCCCGGGCGCCATGTTCGACGTCAGCGGCGGCCCGGGCGGGCCGAACATCAACAATGCCGGCGGGGCGGTCATCATCCGCGCGCCGATCCTCACCAACAACACCGTCAAGGTCGATTTCCGCGGCACCGTCCGCGGCGTGGTCGATGGTGGCGGCAACCCGATCGGCAAGGGTGTCGTGCTCAACCCCTACGCGGTGTGGAGCACCACCGACAGTTCGACCGGCGCGCAGCATTTCGACGGCATCATCGATCCGGCCGGATGGTTCGACGCCGCCGGCAATCCGTTGCCGGGCACCGATCAGAACGGCAACACGACCGATCAGAACGGCAATGCGATCGTGGCGCCGACGCCGCAGGCGCCGCTGGCGACCGGTACGATCTTCATCGTCACGGCGCCGAATGCCGATCACGTCGGCTTCTATCAGAACACGCTGGCGAGCTTCGTGCAGAACCTTGCCGTGGCGCCGGCAAGAGGCGGAGCGAGCTTCGCCAATATGCATGTGCGGCCTGAGATCGATCTGATCAATCCGAGCCTCGACATCAACAAGGGCAACATCACGGTCGCCAGCAACTGGAATCTGGGCGCTGGCAGTGTCGATGCATCCGGCCATGTCTCGCTGGTGTATCGCACCGCGACCGGCGGCGAGCCCGGGTCGCTGGTTCTGCAAGCGGGGAACAACGTCAACATCAACGCGACGGTCAGCGACGGCTTCTTTGTCAACTACACGCCCCGCGGCGGGGACGCGTCTGCGCTCTATGCGAGCGAACTCAATTCGAGCCTCTATCAAGCCTATCTCGGCATGTTCCCGGACGGCAACAATCTGGTCTACAATTCAAGCGGGATCGTCGATTATCTGGTGAAGACCAACGGCTCGTGGCCGGGCCCCTCATCGCCCACGGCCTCACCGAGCGCCGCATTCTTCGGGCTGTCGGATGCCGCCTATAACGCGCTCGCGCTGCAGTTCAAGCTGGCACAGCCGGTCGTCATTTCCACCACCGACCTGGCCGTGATCGATCAATACAATCAATATTATTCCCAGTACCTGAGGATGTTCCGCGCCTACGAGACCGAGCTGATCGGCGTCAACGTCAATGGGATCAACCCATCGACCGGCGTTTCGGCGCGCGGGGGGATCGTGCTGTCCTATGCCGATTTCGTGGCTTACACCAACACTATACCCGGGGTCCTCAATCGAGTGAATCCATCAGTCAACGTGATCCCGGCCGCGCCCACCACGAGGACACAGTACTACAATCTCACCAACGGCATTGGCAGGTTGCTGTACAATTCAGGGACCGGCAACGTGGTCACCGGGGCAGCAGACTACGCAACAAAGTGGACGGCCTACTTCCTGAGCGTCATCAATACTAACCTGGTCAATAGTAATAAGGGCAAACTGAGCAATTTTATCAGCCCAGCGAACCTCCCGGGAGCCCAGGACCATGCTGCCGGAATCGACTTCGCAGAAGGGGTGCTTGCCGCTATCGCGGTAACGCCGCCGGCACCGCCGCCAGCCTACGCGACCCTGCAGGGCACCTACATGCCTTCGGGAGATTCGACGCCTCCCGCCGACCGGATCGCGAACAATCCGGCGGTCTACAACGCGCCTGGAGGAAGCCCCGTCGTTGTCTACAACACGACTTCGGCGTCGCAACTGATGTCGGCGGCCGTGAGCGGCAAGGGGAGCTTCTCCTACGATATCGTTGCCGGCGCGGCCTTCACTGCCGATACGTCTACGGCAGATCCCAACGGCGTGATCGTTGTGTCACAGTCATCAACGATCACGGGTAGTGTCACCATCGACGGCCATACGTCCTATCTGAATTCATTCCCATCCGCTTCGGGTGGAAACAAAATCTATATCCCGACCCTCGTGCGTACTGGTACTGGCTCCATCACCATCGCGGCGGCGGGCAATGTCGAACTCCGCGACCAGCTGGTGCCGGGTGCGATCTACACCGCCGGTGCTGCAACGGCTACCCCAGCTGATTTCAACGCGCCGACCGTACCTAACGCTTACTTCTTAAATCCGAATGGTCTCGTCAGCACGCCGGCTTGGGCCACCAATGGCGGCTCGGTGACCGTCACCGCCGGCGGGTCGATCATCGGCATCGAGATGCCGACCGATTCCGACGGCAGTCAGACCGGCGTGACCGGCGCTTCGACCGGCCAGATGTGGAGCGACTGGTACATCCACTATGGCCTCTCGAACGGCACGTCGACGCCGTTCGCGGCTTGCGCCGCCGCTGGTTCGGTCGCCTGCCAGACCGCGGCCTGGGTCAACTACGCCACCTTCTTCCAGGGCTTCGGTGCGCTCGGCGGCGGCAACGTCACGCTGTCGGCGGGCGCCGATATCATCGATATCGGCGCGTCGTTGCCGGAGACGCTCTTGGTTGGTGGCGGTTTCACGTCGGCCAATCCGCCCAAGGTCACCTATTACGGCGGCGGCAATCTCAGCGTGACCGCCGGCGGCAACCTCCTGAGCAGCGATTTCCTGGTCGGCCGCGGCGCCGGCGTGATCCGGGTGGGTGGCTCGGTCCAGGCCACCGCCAGCAATCCGTTGAACGGGGGCCTGCCGACGCTTGGGATCACGAACGACGGAAGCTCGATCAATGGCACCTATGCGCTGCCTCTGTTGCTGGCGGTGCAAGACGGCTTCATCACGCTGGCCGCGCGCGGTTCGGTGACGCTCGGCAACGTCTACGATCCCGCCACCTTGCCGCTCAACGCCGGGGCGCAGACGAATCCTCAGCGATATTTGCCTGGTGCGCTGCCCAGCGTAGATAACTTCGCTTGGAGCAACATGTTCACCAGCTATGGTCCAGAAAGCGGCATTTCGCTGTCCAGCCTGACCGGCGACGTGACAGGCCCGACTGTTTCGTCGACCGTCCAGCCGGTGCCGATCACCGGACTTTTTGTTCACAATGGCGGGCTAACCGCCGCCGCGCTCGGAGGAACCGCGAACGCCGCGATTGTCGGGCTACTCCTGCCCGCCACGTTCGACCTGACGGCGCTCAGCGGAAATCTGACCCTGAGCAAGACGGACGTGAGCAGCGTGATGCCGAGCAACGGCGGCACCGTCAGCCTGCTCGCGGCTGGAACCATCAACCTCGAGGCCGGCCTTGCGATGCCGGATATCAACAGCAGCATTACCCAGTACGTCGGGTCCATTAATGGATTGGACGTCACCAACGTCATCAGCCCGCTCGGCATGCCGATGGCCACCCTCACCCAGGCACTGCATGCGAACGATCCTGTGCAGGCCGTCATCGCGGCCGGCAAGGATATCTACGCCGTCGATCCCGTGAGCAATTTTGGCGCCAGCCTGACGCTGATCAAGCCGGCGCGGATCGAAGCAGGCAACAACATCTACGCGGGGATCGCCCCGGGCGGCGGCGTCTCGACGACCAGCAACGGCACGCCGTTGGCCAACAATAGCTTCAATTTCGTCGGCCAGAACAACAACGCGACCGACATCACCAGCATCGTTGCCGGCAACGATCTGGTCGGCGGTTCCTATCTTCTCTATGGCCCCGGCACCTTCGTGCTGCAGGCCGGGAATGACTTGGGCTCCTTCTCGGCTTCCGACGCGCCGACACGCGGCATCGCGACGATCGGCAACGGCAGCGCGGTCGCCGGCGCATTCACCAGTTTGCCGTCGAACGCTCTCAAGCCCTATCTGCCGTCCAAGGGCGCCGAGCTCGATCTGCTGTTCGGCGTGAAGCCCGGCATCAACTATGCGGCGGCGATCGCCGATTATGTCGATCCGGCGCATGCCGGCGCCGGCGGCATCGACTTCCTCACCGATATCGCCGCCGTCCTCGGCCAGCCGCGCGATCAGGCCTGGGCCACCTTCCAGGGCCTGCCGCAGGCGCGGCAGCAGCTTCTCGTCAACCGCGCCTTCCTCGACTTCCTGATCCAGGTGGGCAAGGACTTCAAGAATCCGTCGAGTCCCTATTTCGGTCAGTACGCCCGCGCCTATACCGCGATCTCCACGCTGTTCCCGGCCGGCTACGGCTACACCGACGACAGCCTGAGCGTCGGCGGCAAGGCCGCGCCGAAGATCGCGACCGGCAGGTTCAACGTCGCGGCCTCCGTGCTCGAGACCCAGATGGGCGGCGACGTCAACATCGTCGGGCCGGGCGGCGGCATCACCGTCGGCCACTCCTCGCTCGACACGCTGACACCGAACCAGGAGGGCATCCTGACGCTTGGCGGCGGCACCATCCGGGCCTTCGCCGACGCTTCGATCCTGGTCAACCAGAGCCGCATCATGACCCAGCAGGGCGGCGACATCGGCGTGTTCACCGCCAATGGCGACATCAGCGCCGGCGCGGGACCGAAGACTTATGTCTCGAGCCCTGCGCTCAGCGAGATCTGCACCGCTGACGGTTACTGCTACATCAACCCGCAGGGGCTGGTGACGGGCGCCGGCATCGCTGCGCTGGTCACGCTGCCGGGCCAGGATCCGACCAAGAGCAACGTCGCCCTGATCGCGCCGCGCGGCACCATCGACCTCGGCGCGGCGGGCGTTCGCGGCACCGACGTGACACTGGTGGCGCCGGTCGTGCTCAACGCGTTCAACCTGCAGGCCACCGGCACGGTGACGGGCCTCGCCTCCACGCCAACGCCGAGCACCACGCTGTCCGCGGTCAACAACAACGCAACCGCTGCGACCCAGCAGGCCGGCCAGCCCGCGCCGAACAAGCCCAACGACCAGCCTTCGATCGTAATCGTCGAGGTGTTGGGCTATGGCGGCAGCGGCGGCGACGACACGGCGCCGGCGGGCAGCAGCGGTGGCGGCAGCCAGAAGCCGAACGGCAGCGACGACGAGCGCCGTCGCCGCGGCGGTGGGCAGTAGCGGTCCTTGCCGCGGTCATGTTGGCAATCATCTCCGTAGCCCGGGTGAGCGAAGCGACACCCGGGTTCGCATGCGAATCGGATCCAGCTGCGCTCATCCGGGCTACGCAATGCCCTTCGGCTCACCGTTCAGAGGAACAGAGACGCGCTTCGTGCTCCCTGTAAGGTCCCATGACGTCATCCGCATCAATCGCGTCCGCGCCATTAGCGTCATCTGCCGATACTGATGCTCTGGGCGCTCTGCTTGCGCCTGAACGTCTCACCGCGGTGGTCGATATCGGCGCCAACCCGATCGACGTCCCGCCCTATGTGCCGCTGCTGCAGAAGCGGCTGTGCCGGCTGTTCGGCTTCGAGCCGCAGCCCAGCGCGTTGGCCGAACTGAATGCCCGCAAGAGCGAGCTCGAAACCTATCTGCCCTACGTCATTGGCAACGGCGAGCAGGCCCGCCTCCGCGTCTGTGCCGCGCCCGGGATGACCAGCCTGCTGGAGCCCGATCCCGTGATGCTGAAGCACTTTCAGGGATTCAACGAATGGGGCCGCATCCTCGCCGACAGCAAGATCGCGACCCACAGGCTCGATGAGGTCGGCGAGATCGATGCGTTGGACTATCTCAAGATCGACGTGCAGGGTTCGGAGCTCGCGATCTTCCAGAATGGGCGGCGGCGGCTCGCGGACGCGATCCTCATCCAGACCGAGGTCTCGTTTCTCCCGCTGTACAAGCAGCAGCCGGTGTTCGGCGAGATCGACCTCGAGCTGCGCAGCCAGGGCTTCATTCCCCATGCCCTGATGGCGATCGACAAGCGCATGATCTGGCCGATGCGCGGCGTCAATCCCTATGAGGCCTTCAATCAGCTGGTCGAGGCCGACGCCGTCTATGTCCGCGATTTCACCAAGGCCGACGCGATGAGCTCCGAGCAGCTCAAGCATCTCGCGCTGGTCGCCCATCATTGCTACGGCTCCTACGACCTCGCGGCGATCTGCATCCAGCATTTGCTCAACCGCGATGCGATCGTCCCCCATGCGGGAAGCCGCTATTTCGAGCTCGCCGCGGCGCACCGCGCCGCCGCCAAGGCCAGCTGAGAGACCGCCTGAGACGGCAGAAACAGCCGGGCCCCGATCAAGAACCCGGCTGCTGAGTCTTGCGTGAAATCGTGATCCGGGTCGTTCCGGATCACGATCTCATATTGGTGTTACTTCGCGCCGCCGGTGACGCCCGTGCAGCCGTCGGTCTGCGTACCCGACGTGCTGTAGGCCGCGATTGCGGTCGAGGAACCGCCGGCCGCGCTCGAGGTCAGGTAGGCATTCAGGACGTTGGTCGCCCACACGCCGTCGAGCTCGTGGAAGCCGTTGTTGCGGATGACCTTGGCGACGTTCGGATCGTAGCCTGGGTTGTCGGAGTTCGAGGTCGCCGGATTGTAGTTCGGCAGCCCGGTGACCGATCCGCCGTAGAACCAGGCGAGCCAGTTCTTCACGGCGGGCACCCGCGTCCCGGCGGTGTCGCCGTAGCAGCTGTACACGTTGAGGAAGCTCGCGCCGGTGATCGGATAGTCGGTCTGCGACTGCAGCGGGATGCCGATCACGGACAGGCCGTCATAGGTCACGCCGCCAATGACGGTGCCGGCGGGATAGACCTGGGCATACAGGTTCCAGGCATCATAGCTGCTGGTGATGTCCGGGGCCGTCAGGTTGGCGAACGCCAGCTCGGCATTGTTCGGCGTCGGCGGAACGAAGTTCTGTGCCCTGCCGTTCCTGCCGACCTGGCCCGGATGATAGACGCCGAGCAGGCGCTGCCGTTCGTTCTGGACGCTGGCCGACAGCGGAGCCGCCGCGGAGATCGTGGTACCGGCGATTTCCTCGGTCACGGTCTGCGCATAGGGCTGCGTGAAGTCGGCGCTGAGATAACCGATGCGGCCGGCGAAGCGCGGGTCCGTGCCGATCTTCAGCGCTTCGTGGTTGCTGCCCGACGCGCTGATCCAGTGCGGATCCGGACGTTCCTCGTCGTCATCCACGTCATAGGGGTCGCTCTGGTCGGAGCTCTTCACCGCCCTGATGTTGTCGAGCAGGCGGGAGAATTTGCCCGCCGGCAGGTTGGCGGAGGTGCTGCCGCCGACGCCGACGCCGGTGAAGATTTTCTTGTAGTTGTAGGTGCCGGTCGGGTCGAGCAGCGGGCAGAGGTTGGCGAGGTAGTTGGTGAGGATGAAGCTCGCGCCGGCATCATCCGCACGGTAGACCACCTTGATCGGCAGCCGGCCGCTGGTATAGGCGACCGGGGTCAGCGAGCCGTTGGTGTTGGCGTCGTAGAAATGCTGGAATTGCTGCACGCCGTTGGCGTCGAGCGCGGGGATCAGCGTTGAGGCGTCGTGCCAGTCCGTCACGGTCGCCGAGAAGATCGCGCAGAGCTGGGCGGCCGAGAGCTGGATCGCTCCGCCGGCCTGGCTGTTCGGCGACAGCGCCGACTGGTTGGTCCAGGTCACGCCCGAGGCGGAATTGGAGGTGTTGACCGCAATCGCAACCGGGACCTCCATGGCCGGGACCTGGATCGGAGCGCCGACGGCCGCGGTGTTGAAGCTGGCGTTCGATTTGCTCAGGGCGCCGATCAGCAGCGTGTTCTGCCAATTGGTCGACGGGACGAAATTGCTGAACGAGATGGTGGTCAGGCTTGCAATCGAGCTGGCGAGCGGCGCGTCGCTGGCGGCGAAGTCGAGCCGCGGATAGGGATAGCTCTTGAAGGCCGCATTGGCGGCATCGCGGAACGGCGGCTTGGCCGAGGGCTTGCGCACCACGGTCGGCGCGGAGTCCGGGCTGCCGCGGAACAGTTGCCGCGCATCGTCGGCGATGTAGGCGCGCTGGCCGTTGCCGGAGCCGACGGCCGCGAACAGGCCCTCGACCGAGGTCGAGAACATGGTGCAGCTGGTCGGCAGCAGGTTCGGGCTCGGCGTTGCGGTCGAGAAGCTCGGCGAGAACGCCTGGCCGTCATTGGCCAGCGTCGCGCCCGCATAGCAGTCGAAGATCTGCCGCAGCGCCAGCGACGACAGCGTACTGCCGCCGCCGTAGATGCCGGTTTGGGCCGCAGCCGGTTGCTGGGCTCCGATCATGGCGGCGGCCGACAACACGACCAGCGAGGTCGTGCCCAGCACGCGTTCGGCGAACGATTTCGTCTTCATGATAACCTTCCCTGTTTTTGTTGCGTGAACACAGCAGCGCCGCGCGACCGCCTGACGACCTCGTGATGTCCAGAACGTCTTGTTCGATGGCTGTGAATGGGACGGCGATGAAGAAGACCTTGCAGGAACGTCTCAAGACAATCGAAGCTGTTCGCCGTGCAGAGCGAACAGCCCTGCGCGTCGTCGTCGGCATCGGCGCCGATGTGGCTCACACCCCTTAGACAATTTGAGCTGGCGCGATGCGCAGCTGGCGTGTGGTGATTTTTCGGGCCGCTGAATTCTCGGACGCCCGGGTGGAGCGATCCGATGTGAAGGCTGGATTGCAATCAGAATGGTGAGACATCCCCCGATGTCGCAATTGATCCCGAACCCGCCGCTATCCAACGCGAGTGCGAGACTGTAATGAGGTCGCTGGCCGCGTGCGTCGGGGGGGCTGGCGGGCCGCGATCGACTTGACGTGCCTGTCACCAGGCGATCGGACTTTACGACATAACGATGGATTTGACGTGGCGAATACCAAGAAGGCCCGCGCAGCTGCTGGCGCGAAGAAGAAAAGCAAGGGATTGACGCGTTCCGGGATCTCATCCTCCTCGCCACTCGGCATGCTGGCGCTGCATCTTCTCGAGCAATGGAAGAAGTCCGGGCGCGACGGCATCGTCTTCCTTGCGGAGAGCGAGAACAGGGCGGAGCGCCTCGGCAGCGTGCTGCATTCGCTCGATCCTTCGCTCGAGGTGCTGGTGTTCCCGAGGCTGAATACCTTGCCGTTTGACGGGCTGGAGCCGTCGCACGAGATCGCCGGCAGGCGGAGCTCGGTGTTGCGGCGTCTTGCGAAGAGCAGGAAGCCGGTCTTCCTGGTGTCGACGGCAGAGGCGATCATGGAACGGTTGCCGTTGCCCGCGAGCTGGGGCCGCCTCAGCATCAGCCTGAAGGTCGGTGCGCGCTATTCCGAGCAGGATCTCAAGGATCGTCTGGAACCTCTGGGATACGATCTCGACGAAGAGGCGGACTATCCCGGAAGCGTCCTGTTCCACGGAATGACGTTCGAAGTGTTTCCTGCCGGCGCCCTCGGGCCGTACAGGATCGAGCATTCCGGTGGCGTGATCCGCAGGATCGTCGGGGTCGATCCCAACGAACACGACGTCGTGTTCGACACCCAGGAGCTGCTCATCGATCCGATGTCGGAACGGATTGCGTTGGGAGGCAAGCGGGCACAGCGGGCGGCGCTGCCGGATTATTGTGAGCGCGCCCACTGGATCGCGGACGCCGGAGTTGCGGGTCATGCCGATAGCTGGCTGAGCACGATCAAGGAGGCGCCGGCCGCAGAGAGACGGAGCGCGACTACTTCGGCCCCGTCGACTGGAAGCGTCTGACCAAGCGCATGAGTGCGCTGCCGCGCAAGGCGGCGTTCACCCCGACGCCCGATTTCTCGAAGGTCGCCTCGTCGCGAAAAGCGCTCCGCGCATTTGTCGCCGACGCGCAGCGCGCCGGATCGCGGCTGGTGTTTGTTGCGGCGGTGGAGGACGACCTGCGCGCGATCGAGCGCATGAGCGGGATCAAGGCGGAGCGCGTCGGAGATTGGAGCGAGGCGGCGAAGGGGCGCGGTGGCGAAGCAGCGCTGCTGGCTGACTTCGACACCGGCTTCATCGGTTCGGGCCGCAAGCCGCTTGTCGTCGTCACGGCGACCGACGTGCTCGGCAGCCGGGCTCATCATCCGCAGCCCATGGCCAGAGCCTGGAGTGCGGCATTCGATCATCCCGACGTGCCGGAGCGCGGCGCGGTCGTCGTTCATCTGCAGCGCGGGCTGGCCGTGCTCGATGGCTTGCAAACCCTCGAGATGGGGAAGGGGTCATCGCGCGAGATGATCAGGCTGGGATTTGCCGGGGATGATGCCGTGCTCGCTCCGCCCGCCGACCTTGCGCTGATCTGGCCGTATGCGGCGGAGCGCGGCAGGCTGACCTTGGACAAGGCGGACGGAAGCACGTGGTGGGCGCGACGGACCAAGGCGGAGCAGGAAATTCAGGTTGCCGCCAAGGCGCTTGCCAAACACATCGCGCAGCGACGCCGCCGGCGCGCTCCCAAGCTGGTCGCTCCCGGTCCCGCATACGAGCGGTTCGTCGCGCGCTTTCCATATTTTACGACCGTCGACCAAGCGAAGGCGATTCGAGACGTGCTGGATGATCTTGCGTCGGGGCATCCGATGGACCGCGTGGTCTGCGGCGACGTCGGGTTTGGCAAGACCGAGGTTGCCTTGCGCGCGGCGGCGGCCGTTGCGCTGTCAGGCAAGCAGGTTGCAGTCGTCGTGCCGACGACCGTCCTGGCAAGGCAGCACGTCGCGACGTTCCGCAAACGGTTTGCCCCGCTCGGCATCGAAGTCGGAAGCTTGTCGCGCGCGACGTCGGCTGCGGAGATGAAGCAGACGAAGGAAGGCCTGCGAAGCGGAAAGATGAAGGTCGTGGTCGGCACGCAGGCGATCGCATCGAAGGACGTGAAATTCGCCAAGCTGAGCCTGGTCATTGTCGACGAAGAACAGCACTTCGGGGCGGCGGAGAAGGCGAAGCTTTCGGGCCTGGCGAAGAGCGTCCATACGCTTTGGATGAGTGCCACGCCGATCCCGCGCACGCTTGCGGCGGGTCTTGCCGGATTCAGAGACCTCAGCGTGATCGCATCCCCGCCGGTCCATCGGCTTCCGGTCGTGACCAAGATCGCGCCACTTTCGGACGCCGCCATTGCCGCTGCACTGCTGCGCGAGCAGCGACGTCACGGGCAAAGCTTCCTGATCTGTCCGCGCATCCAGGATCTGGATCCGCTGTTGGCACGCGTGCAGGCGGTGGCCCCGGAGCTGCGCATCGTCTGCCTGCATGGCAAGCTACCGGCCGACGAGATTGACGATCGAATGATGAGCTTCGTCGAAGGCGAGGCCGACGTGCTGCTGGCGACCAACATCGTCGAAAGCGGTCTCGACATTCCCCGGGCGAACACCATCGTGGTCTGTTGGCCGGAGAAGTTTGGTCTGGCACAGCTCCACCAGCTCAGAGGGCGGGTGGGACGCGGCGGCACGCGCGCCTTCGCGTACATGCTGACGGAATCGAACTCGGAGCAATCCGGCAAGCGTTTGGCCGTTCTCGAGGAGTTCAGCAGACCGGGCGCCGGTTTCGCGATCAGCGAGCGCGATCTGGACCTCAGAGGTGCCGGAGATCTGCTTTCCGAGCGGCAATCCGGCCACGTGCAGGTTTTCGGGCCGGTGCTCTATAGCCACCTTCTGAAACAGGCTTCGGAGAAGACCAACGACCGGGCCGCGGATCTTTGGGTGCCCGATCTCAACCTTCCACTCGCGGATCTGCTGCCCAGGAGCTATGTGCAATCGGAATCCATGCGCCTTGAGATCTATGGCCGCGTCGCGAGGTGCCGAAGCGAGGACGATCTGGAAGATCTGGAGGAAGAAACCTCTCGCCGCTTCGGCAAGCTGCCGTCCGCCGGCCGGGATTTCTTCACAGCGGCAAGGCTCAGGATCGACTGCAAGCGGCGAGGTATCGTGAGGCTCGACGTCGGGCCGGAGGCCGTCGCAGCGACGTTTCTGCCGGGGAGGCTGCCTAAATCCAGAGCACGATCGCTACAACGCGACGGCGATCGCGTCTTTTATTCAGGCAAGACAAACGAACCGCCGTTCGAGCGGATCGATGATCTGCTCGATATCTTGGACGAGTGAGTACGACGTTACTCTTGGCCAAGCCTTCGTCGTCGGCATCCCCGATGCGACCGATCGCGCCGCGCTTCACGGCGCCGCCTGACTCTCGTCAGATGCGAGTCTTGTGACTGCATCGGAGCGCATCGCCCCTTGTGAGTGCATCACGCGCGCAGTGGAGATATTTCACTGCGCAGCGTCTGCGGAGAACAAATCGACTGATCCCGCACGCTGACATCGCGGTGACATGTAGCGCCGGTAGTGCACATAAGAGGCGGTCGGTCCGCCGTCTTCCAGCCTGCTCCGAGCAATCGGAATGCCCCCTTCCAGGCGCGAGTCGACGGTATTTGAGGCGGGCTATGTCGTTCAGATATCGGTATTTTTGCGCCGAAATATTGTGCACGGAGCCGGAATCAGCGGTGCCGGAACGGGCACCGATTTTCGCTTTCTCGGCAGGACGGCGCGTTTTGCACACCGTTCCACCCGGTGTTGCCCAAACTTGTGCCCGCTAGCGGTATCTCAAATATTATTGTTGTATTTCAATGGCTTGTCGAAATGCCGCAGTTCAAATACCCGTGATATTTGTGCAACATTTGCCCGAAAACAGCCGCACCTTACCTCAACGCGAGCGGTCTTTTGTTGCGTGATCGGGGGCCTTCTGTCTCATATGGAACTGCGACGGAGGGGGGCATCCCAAGGTCGTCCCGTTTTAGGTGGTTCGCTTAAGTCCCTCGCGTTCATGCGGGTGTGTCCGAAGGCGCGAAGCGACTGAGCGGGGATTTAAGGGACAAAGGGAACCAACCTGAGGGTGTTTTACCCGGCGGATCCGGAACCTTCCCTGAGATAGAGCAACTTGGAGGTTTAACATGAAGATGGTTAAGAGCCTTATCCTCGGCTCGGCGGCGGCTCTCGTCGCGGTCGGCGGAGCTCAGGCGGCCGATCTTCCCGTCAAGGCCAAAGCGGTCGAGTACGTGAAGGTTTGCTCCCTGTATGGTCCCGGTTTCTACTACATCCCGGGCACCGACACCTGTATCAAGCTGGGCGGCTACGTTAAGTCGGAAATCGTTATCAACACCAACTCCGACCACACGGGCAACACCTCGGGCGCTGGCGCGGCGAACAACCGCTTCACCAACGGCTACACCTGGCGCTCTCGTGAAGACCTGAACATCGATACGCGCACCGCGACCGAGTACGGTGTCGTCCGTACCTTCTTCGATGCGACGTTCTCGTGGACGACGGACACCTACGCTGGTCAGGGTAACGGCGCGACCGTTTACTCGCCGATCGGTACGGTTGCGGCGCCGAACAACGCTGGTTCGGGCAACGTTGCCGCCGGTACGGTCGGCGTCTACTACGCCTTCATCCAGTTCGCCGGCTTCACCATGGGTAAGGCGGTCTCGCAGTTCTCGGCTCCGTGGGCCAACTATCCGGGCAACACCTTCGACGGTCTCGTCGGCGGCGGCGGCACCATCACTGGTGTGAACCAGTTCACCTACACCGCTCAGTTCGGCAACGGCGTGTCGCTGTCTCTGTCGGCGCAGGATCAGACCCAGTACTATCAGGCCGGCATCTTCAACCTCGGTGCCCCGATCAATATCGGACCTCCTGGCGCGCTCGGTATTGTCGGTGCCAGCGACTATGCTGGAACGATCGCGCCGGACCTCGTCGCGATGCTGCGCGTCGATCAGGCCTGGGGTCTGTTCCAGGCGTCGTTCGCGGCGCATGACAACCACGCGGCCTACTACGGCGCCACCGAGTTGACCGGTCATCCGGACGACAAGTGGGGCTGGGCGGGTCAGCTGGCCTTGTCGATCAAGAACATCCCGACCGGACCTGGCGATACCATCAACGTCAACGGCGTCTATACCAACGGTGCGACCCGCTACAACATCCAGGACCTCGCCGGTTCGGCTGGTGCGAACACCATCTACGGTGGCACCAATGTGCCCGGTGCGTACCAGAGCATCGGCTTCGGCTTTGCTCCGGATAGCGTGTTCGTGACCGGTGGCTCGCAGCAGTTGATCACGACCTATGGCGTCCGCGGCGCCTACGTGCACAACTGGAACCCGTACTGGAACACCAGCATCTACGGTGCGTGGGCCCAGGTTAACTACACGAGCACGGCCAAGAGCTACATCTGCGGTCCCGGCGGAACGGGTGTGGGTGGTACGTTCGGCATCCTGCTTGGAGCTGGATCCAACCTGACGTCCTGCAACCCGGACTACAGCATCGCGCAGATCGGCACGCAGACCCAGTGGACCCCCGTCAAGAACCTGACCTTCACGGGTGACTTGACCTACACCCATCTGGATCAGAAATTTGCCGGTACGGTCGCCTTCCCTGGCAGCGCCGCTCTCGGCAAGCCGGCTACGATTTACGAGCTGAAGAATCAGAACACCCTGACCATGATGCTCAAAGTCCAGCGCAACTGGTGATCCCGGTTGACCTGACTGAGATCTAACAGAACCCCCGGCGCCAAAACGCCGGGGGTTTTGCTTTGCGGGACTTGCTCTTGCCGATCAGGCGGCGAGCATGTCGCGCACCATCGGCACCACCTTGCGGCCATAAAGCTCGATGCTCTTCATCAGCTTCTCATGCGGCAGCGGGCCAGCCGAGTATTTCAGCTGGAAGCGCGCCGCGCCGAGCGCGTTCACCGTCGCCGCGATCTTGCGGGCAACGGTTTCCGGCGCGCCGACATAGAGCGAGCCGTGTTCGGCTTCGCGCACGAATTCGTCGCGGCCCATCGGCGGCCAGCCGCGCTCCTTGCCGATCCGGTCACGCATGACCTTGTAGTCGGGCCACAGTTCTTCCCGAGCTTGCGCGTCGGTCTCGGCAACGTAGCCTGGCGAATGTACGCCAATCGGCTTCGGCGTCCGGCCGAACTGCTGGTAGGCGCGCTGGTGCAGGTCGACATAGGGCGCAAAGCGCTTGGGATCGCCGCCGATGATGGCGAGCATCAGCGGCAGGTCATGATGCGCCGCGCGCACCACCGATTCGGGGCTGCCGCCGACGCCGATCCAGGTCTTCAGCCGGCCGTGCTCGACCGGCGGATAGACCGACTGGCCACTGAGCGGCGGCCGCAGCTTGCCCTGCCAGGTCACCGGCTCCTGCTTCAAGAGCTCGGTGAAGAGATCCAGCTTCTCCTCGAACAGCTCGTTGTATTGCCTGAGGTCAAAGCCGAACAGCGGGAACGACTCGGTGAACGAGCCGCGGCCGAGGATCACCTCGGCGCGGCCGTTCGAGACCGCGTCGACGGTCGCGAAGCGCTGGAAGACGCGGATCGGATCGTCCGAGCTCAGCACGGTCACCGCCGAGCCGAGGCGGATGGTGTTGGTGCGCGCAGCGATGGCCGCCAGCACGGTCTCGGGGGAGGAGATCGCAAAGTCGGCCCGATGGTGCTCGCCGAGCCCGATGAAATCGATCCCGAGCTGATCGGCCAGCACCGCCTCGTCGACGACGTTGCGGATCACCTGGGCGTGGGGCAGCGGCGCGCCGGCGGCGTCCTTGGTGACGTCGCCGAATGTGTCGAGCCCGAATTCGAGAGAGGTCGTCATCACATAGTCCAGTTGTCGGCGTGGCGGAGCATCCGCCACGGGCCACCCATCGCACGCAGGCCGAAAGGTCGTATTGCTGCGGAGATGTCCGCAAGCCTGCGCTGTGGAGCCTTCGGTTGGAGATCCAGTGGAGGTATTGCCTGTTCGCCGGCCGGCAAGGTCACGCTGCGAAACGCAGCGTTTCCAGGTCGCTTGTATCCGGCCTGCGGTCGAGGCTGGGGCGATCAGCCCGGAATGACCAGGAAGCCGGCCCGCGGGAAATGCACCACGACCTCGCCTGCGCGTTCGTCGGAGCGGCGGATCGCGATGTGCTGCGCCGACAGCGAGACGATCTCGCCGCGGACCGGGATCTTGCCGTAGTCGTCCGGCATCACGCTGACGATGTCGCCGGGCTTGCGGCCGTTCGGATCCGCAGGGTCGCCGAAAACGGGCGATTCCGGCTGCGCCTTCGCCGCGATCTCGAGCGCGTCGGCTGACGACATCTCCGTGCGCGCGCCGTGGCCGATGGCGCGGATGCGCTGCTCCCAGGCCGCAACGCGCGGCACGTGCTTCATGATCTCGTCGATCGTGGCGACGCTCTGTCGCGCATACCACACGTTCATGTAGGCGCTGACGTCGGCGAGGCTGAACTCGCCGAACAGCCAGGATCGGCCGTCGCCGAGTTGCGCCTCGATCCAGTCGACATTGGCGCGGAACTGGTCGCGCATCTGCGGCAGCGCCGCGGCCATGGCGGCGACATCGAACTTGGCGCCGCGCAGCTTCTCGCGATCCTCGATGAAATCCTGCGGGACCTTGTCGCCGATGAAGCCGAACGCGAGGGTGACCGTGTTCTGGAAGAACGGCCGGTCGGTCCACATGCCGAGCGCCCAGGGCATCCCGGCATGGCCTGCGGGAAACAGCGTCGGCGTCGGATAGCGCCGCTCCAGCTCGCGGATGATGATCTGGGTGTCGCAATAGATGTCCGCGCCGATCTGCATCGTCGGCGTACGGCGATAGCCGCCGGTCATCGGCATCAGGTCCGGCCGCGGCATGATCCGGGAAATCCGTACCGAGTTCCAGGCGAGCTTCTTGAATCCGAAGATGATGCGGATTTTCTCGGAGAACGGCGATTGATCGAAATGATGCAGGATCGGCGTGGGCTGCGACATGGCCTTCTCCCGGAATAGGGCTGCGATCTCCTCGGACCTTGTCGCACAGCCTGACAAGATTTCGGCGGATCGCAACCCATTTCCTCTGGAGAACGACGACGGCGCCGTGCCGTCAGAACGACTCCGCCCATGGCCGCAGGTCGAGCTCCAGCGTCCATGCACTGCGATGCTGGTGATGCAGCACCCAATAGGCGTCCGCGATGGCTGCGATGTTGAGCAGCCCGTCCGGCCCGCGGTCGTCCTTCAATTGCGGACGCATGCTCAGCAGGCGATCGCCCTCGATGCCGCCGTCGACCACGACATGGCCGACATGAATGCCCTGCGGCCCGAATTCCCGCGCCACGCTCTGCGCCAGCGCGCGCAGCGCGGCCTTCGCGGAGGCGAATGGCGAATAGTTGGCCTTGCCGCGCAACGAGCCGCTGGCGCCGGTGAACACCAGCGTGCCGCCGCCGCGCGCAAGCAGGGCAGGGATCGCAGCCTGCGCGAGCTGGAATCCGCCGAGCGCGTGTTCGCGCCAGTGCTCCTCGAAGCGCTGCTCGGTGACCTTGAGGAACGGCGCCGGCCGGTTGGAGCCTGCATTGTGCACGGCCATCGCCAACGGGCCGAGCTTCCCGGCAGCCTCGACGAAGCGGGCGACATCCGCGGCACTTGAGGCATCGCCGACGACATGGGTGACCCTGGCGCCGGTAGCTGCGAGTTCGGCCGCGGTCGCGGCGAGCTTCTCGGCGTTGCGTCCGGCGATCGCGACGGGATAGCCGCCGGCCGCAAAGCGGCGCGCGATCGCGGCGCCGAGGCCGTTGGATGCGCCGACGCCGGCAATCAGCACGCTTCCCTGCACAGCGGTCGGCTCGAGGGCGGATCGGTCGTTCATGGTTCACTCCATCAAGGTGCCCGCGGCGCGGGCGAAATCATTGGTCGGACGCCATCGCGACGATGGCATCGCGCACCGTGCGCAGAATGGCATCGGATCGCTTCGGATCGGTGATGACGCGCGAGATCGCGAGTGCGCCGACCATCGCGCTGACGGCGACGATCGCACGGGTATCGTCATCGTCGCGCAACGTCTCGGCGACCTTGGCGATGAAGGATTCAATGTGCGGTTCCATCACCGCGCGGCATTGTTCGTCGGCGCGGCCGACGTCCGAGATCAGCGCACCGATGGCGCAGCCCGACTTCGGCGAGTCGCGATGGCTGCGGCTGAGATAGCTTCGCACCAGGGTGTTGACGCTGACCGGCTTGTCGGGATCGCGCGAAGCGCGCGCCGACGCCTCACCCAAGGTCAGCGCCTGTTCCAGCGCGGCGGCGATCAGGTCGGAACGCGAGGCGAAGTGGCCATAGAAGCCGCCATGGGTCAGCTTCACCTGCTGCATCAGACTTCCGATGCTGAGCGCGTCGAGCCCCTTGTCGCGGATCTGCGTCGCAGCCTCGTTCAGGATGCGCTCACGGCTCCTGGCCTTGTCGGCCTGGGAATGGCCCATTTCGCAGTGCCCCTGTTTGACTCTCTTCCTGGATTATGACCATCATGCATCTGGATGACAACTATCATCCAGAAAATTTCAGTCACAAAGCAGGGAGGAACAGATGTCCGGCAGCGCGAGCGAAGGGCGGGTCCGCCACGAGCGGCATGATCACATCCTGAAGATCATCATCGACAATCCGGCGAAGAAGAACGCCTTCAGCCCGGAGATGATGGCTGAGCTGTCCGACGCGCTGACGCTGCTCGACAATGATGACGGCCTCTGGGTCGGTGTGCTGTGTGCCGCCGGCGGCAGCTTCACCGCGGGTCTCGACATGCCGAAATTCTTCGGTCCGACGGCGAGCCGCAAGCCGCTGCCGGAGGGCAACGTCGATCCCTTTGGATTGTCGAAGCGGTGCCGGAAGCCGATCATCACGGCGGTGCAGGGCATCGTGTTCACCGTCGGCATCGAGATGATGCTGGCCGGCGATATCGTCATTGCCGCCGACGACAGCCGGTTCTGTCAGATGGAAGCCAAGCGCGGCATCGCGCCGCTGGCCGGCGCGCATTTCCGCTACATCAGCCGCGCCGGGTGGGGTGATGCGATGTATCACCTCTTGCTGTGCGACGAGTTCAGTGCCGCAGAAGCGCATCGGATCGGCCTCGTGCAGGAAGTCGTGCCGGCCGGTCAGCAGATCGAGCGCGCGATGGCGCTTGCAGAGATCATCGCGCGCAACGCGCCGCTTGGAATCCAGGTGACGAAAGAGGCGGGCCGCAAGTTCATCGAAGCCGGCGAGCAGGCGGCAATTGCGATCATCCCGCAGATCCGCGAACGCGTGCTCAACACATCAGATGCGGCCGAGGGCATCAAGTCGTTCGTCGAGCGCCGCGCCGCGATGTTCCAGGGACGCTAGTCCCCGGGGCGCAAGTCTCAGCGGCGCTCGCTGCGTTCACGATACGTGCTCGAATTGCGGTTGTGACAATGTTGTCGCAGCCGCATCACTTTCGATCACAACGATCGTACGACGACTCTTGTCGAGATTCGTCGAATCAGGGAGATTCGAATCCATTCATTAAATGCTATTTCGTCCTGCTTTCACTCAAGCGTCCGGTATGGATTCCCATGACAAACGCACGAGTAATTGTAATCGGAAATAACAAGGGCGGCTCGGGCAAGTCGACAATTGCCATGCACGTCGCCATCGCGCTGATCAAGGCGGGTCAGCGTGTCGCCACCATCGATCTCGACAATAAGCAGAAATCGCTGACGCACTACGTCCATAACCGGCGGGATTGGGCGCGGGAAACCTCGCTGGATCTCGGTATCCCCGCGCATATGTGCTTTGAGACGGTCAGCGGCAGAAGCAGTGAGGTCGAGACGCTCGGCCGCAGCGCGCTTGCCGAGATCGTCGAGCGGCTCAGCCGGTCGCACGATTTCGTCGTCATCGACTGTCCCGGTCACGACACCTATCTGACGACGTTCACGCATTCGCTGGCGAACACGCTGATTACGCCGCTGAACGACAGCTTCCTCGACTTCGACGTGCTCGGCACCGTCGATCCTAACGACTTCAAGGTGACCGGCATCAGCCACTATTCGAAGATGGTGGAGGAAGCGCGGCGCGAGCGCCGCGCGCAGGATCAGCCGGCATTCGAGTGGGTGGTGCTGCGCAACCGCCTCTCGACGATCGGTTCACGCAACAAGCGGCTGGTCGGCGAAGCCCTCAACGAACTATCGAAGACGCTGAATTTCCGCCTGGTCGACGGTCTGGCCGAGCGCGTGATCTTCCGCGAGTTCTATCCGCGCGGATTGACGGCGGTCGACGATGTCAATCAGCTCGCGCTCGGTGGCCGGCCGACCATGTCGCATGTCACCGCATGGCTCGAGATGGAGCGGCTGATGACCGCCATCATGCTGGGTCACCTGGTGGCGCGCCCGGCGGAATCTTCCGACGTCAGCCGCGACGCGGCGTAGGCGAGGTTGGATCGCTACCGGCAGTTGGTGTTGCCCGCATTGGCAACGGTCAGGAACGTGATCGTTGCGGGAGCGAAGTCGATCGCTCCCGCCGGGGCGGGCTCGCCATTCAGGGCGGGCATCTGGTCGGAAGCCCCAAGCACAAGCGCGCGGCCATTGAGCTGAACATTGCCGTCGACAGGTTTTTCGCTCGCCAATGTGTAGCGTTGCGAGGCGGCCGACAGCGTCAGCTTGCGCCGCATCCGCCGATCATTGTTGATGACGAGCAGGGCTATTCCATCAGGCAGATCGCGCGCGCAATGCGCATAGACGTGGAGACCGGGTTGCTCGCCGACGCCGGCATCGAGCACGGTGGTTCCCATCAGCCGTCGCCATAGCAGCGCGGCCCAGTAGTTCGGCCGCGGCAGATGGGTTTGTTCGTCGAGCAGCCCGTAGTCGCTCGCCGCAAGCGTGTTGTGCATCACTACCTGAACGCCCGCCTTGGCGAGCCGCCCGAGCTGATCGAGATAGCGGAACGTATCGGTGAAGGTCGCGGCCCAGCGATTGCCGCCGCACGCGGTCTCTGCGGTCTCGGTCAGCCAGACCGGCCTGCCCGGTGCAAGCCGGTCGCGCAGCGTCCGGTAGAAGGCGAATGTCTTGCCGGTTCGTGCCAGCCATCGGTCTGACAAGGCCAGCTGTGCCGTGCGATCGCCGGAGCATCGCGCCGAGAGCGCGCCATAATGATGGTAGGAGACCACGTCGATGCCTTGTGCCGAAACCGCGAAGCGCGCTTGAGCATTCGCGCCGGTGCCGATCGTGCCTGGGCCGAGGATCGTCACGTCGGGTGCGGCGTCCTTCATGAATGCGCGGAACGTTGCAAAATCGCGGCCGTAAGCTGCGGCATCGTAATGCTCCGGGGCGCCGCCGATGGCCGGCAGGTCGGGCTCGTTCATGAATTCGGCCGCGGCGATCCGGCCGCCGGTCGATTTTGCGAAAGCGAGAAGCTGCCGGGTCTGTTCTGAGGTCCATCGGCCGTCAGCGCCACGCGTGCCGGCGCTGATTGCAAAGGACGTGACAATGGGAGCGTCGACGGCGTGCGAGAAGTCGATCACGCTCCGCCACTGCTGTCGCGTCAGGACGCCGTTGAAGCCGGCCGGCGGCGCGGCAGGTGGGGCGTCGGAATCCGCAAAGAACGTGCTATTGGCCCAGGTTCCGCTCACGCGAAGGTAAGCCGGAGCGAGCGCTGCTGCGAGCTTGCGTAGCCTGCCGTCCTGCAGATCGATCGGCGTGCGCGCCGCGAACCGTTCCGGCTTCGCACCCGGCCGTGCGGCGGCATAGGGCTTCCAGAATCGTCCGCCGGTCACCTCGACCATCTCGATGTTGTAGGACAGGAAGCGTGGGTCGATGGTCGCTACACGCGGCATGGCGGCGACGTCAAGCGTCAGCTCCGCCGCGGCCGCCTTCGCCTGGGCAAAGGCCGCAATGGCCAGCACAACGACGCATGCGAGGCGTCGAGGAGGAAGGACCCGATGGTCGCGCATAAGGGCTTCGCGGCGTTCTCAATGGCGCTTCGCCGCAGCATGCCGCTGCAGCTTCTCAGGATCAACTCGATGGCGGGCCGTGCGGCTCGTTCGCGATGCGATCCCATAGCGCGCGGATCATGTCCTTCATGACCAGCGCGTCCTGCCAGCGGTCGGACAATTCCCTGCCGTCGGGCCCGGTGATCGCATAGGGCGGGGGACCGAGCTCGCACAGGAAGGTCAGGGTCGCATCGGGCCCGGCGCGCTTGCGCCAGGAGCGGATGCCGTAGTCCCACCAGCCCATGAATAGCGACACCCAGCCCTGGTGCTGCGGAAAGCCGAGCGAGATCTGCACCTGCTCGCGGCTCGCGATGCGGCCGTGGATGCCCCAGGCATTGTCGAGGATGCGATGGATCATCGCATGATTGACGTCGTCGACCGGCCACGCGAATTCACGTCCGACCAGATAATGCGAGAGATCGGCGGTCAGCCGCAGATCGGGAAAGCAGTCGAGCAGATCGAGCATGAAGAACAGGTCGGTCGTCATGCGATCGCGATGGGTCTCGACATGCACGGCGACGCCGGCCTCCGCGGCAAGCCGCCGCCAGCCTTCGAGCAGGGGAATGCAATCTGCGATCCGGCGCGGCCGAATGTCCGGCTGCAGGTTGACATGATCGGCGCCGAGCTGTGCCACCAGCTCGAGCACCGGTTTCAGATCATCGACACTCTTCGGATAGCATTGCGCCTGCCAGATCATGCCATGCGCGCGAAGGAAGCTCGTTACTTCGCGCGCGAAGGCAGGATCGACGAAGCGCACGCCGGCGCCGTCAAACCCGGCATCGCGGATCATCGCGAGCTGGGTTTGCAGCGGCCATTCGTCCTCATCCGCCAGCCGTCGCTCCATCGCCCAGAGCGACTGCAGGACGTGCAGCTGCTGCGCCACCGATCAGGCCCGCGCCGGGATCGCCGCAGGCAGCTCGGCCTGCTCGCTCGCGTCTTCGGCGATGTTCTCCTGATAGGTCTCCGGCCCGATCCAGATCGCAACCACCGTGCAGACGGACAGGAACATGGCGTAACAGGCGACCGGCCACCAGGTGCCGTAGGCCGCCACCAGCGCGGTGGCGACGAACGGCGCCGGGCCGCCCGACAGCAGCGAGCCGAGCTCGCGCGCGAAGGCAAAGCCGGCGAAGCGGCGTTGCGGCGGGAACAGTTCGGCAAAATACGCCGCCTGTGGCCCGAACATCGCTGCCGTCACCACGGCGCGCGCCAGGATGAAGGCGAGCGCGATCATGATCCACTCCTTGGTGCCGACCATCTAGAAGAACGGGAAGGAAAGCGCCACGCCGGCCAGCGCGCCGAACATGTAGACCGGCCGCCGTCCGATCCGGTCCGACAACGCCGCGAAGCCAAGTATCGCAAACAGCTCGATCGCGAAGGCCAGCATCAGCGCGCTGAGCGCCTCCGCTTTCGGCACGCCCAGCGTCGTGATGACGTAGCTCAGACCGAACACCGGGAAGAAATAGCCGAGCCCGTTCTCGGCCATCCGCGCGCCGAGCACGACGAAGAAGTTGCGCGGGTGCCGGCGCAACGCCTCCATCGCCGGATTGCTCTCGACCTTGCCGCGCGCGACCACCGCCTGGGTGTACACCGGCGTCTCGGTGATCCGCATGCGGACGAAGATGCCGACGACGATCAGCAGGAAGCTCGCCAGGAAGGGCAGGCGCCAACCCCAGCTCATCAGGTCCTCACGCGGCAGCATCGTCACCAGCGCGAAGGCGGCGGCGGCGAGCAGATTGCCGACGGAGACACCGAGCGGCGCGAAGCCGCCCCAGAAGCCGCGATGCTTCGGCGGCGCGTTCTCCACGAGGTAGATCACCGCGCCGCCATACTCGGCACCGGCGCCGAGACCCTGGATGACGCGCATCGCAACCAGAAGGATCGGCGACCAGACGCCGATCTGCGCATAGGTCGGCAGGAAGCCGATCGCGGTGGTGCCGATGCCGATCATCAACAGCGTTGCGACCAGCACCGGCTTGCGGCCATAGCGATCGCCGAGGATGCCGAACAGCAGGCCGCCGAACGGCCGCACCACGAAGCCGACGCCGAAGGTCAGGAACGACAGCAGCGTGCCGACCGCCGGATCGCTCTTTGGAAAGAACAGCTCGCCGAACACCAGCGCGGCCGCGGTGCCGTAGAGGAAGAAGTCGTACCATTCGAGCGCGGAGCCGATGCTTGCGGCCAGGATCACACGCAGGCGCGATGTGCGAGCGCCATCTCTTGCCATCTCGGTCATTCGTTTCCCCGTTATTTTGATTTTTGTGTCTTGAATGCAGCAATGCCCGCGGCTTGCCGCGGGCATTGTCGTCAGTCTCAGGCGGCGCGCGTGAAGTAGGATTTCTTCGCCGCCGACTGGGTCTCGTAGATCGATCCCTGTCGTTTGGCCGGCGGCAATGGCATCCGTACCGGCACGTCGGTCAACCGTGGTGCGACCACCGGCGGACCCGCCAGCAGGCGGCCGTTGAATTCGTCGAAGTCCTTCACGCCCATCAACGGCCAGGCGTCGCTGGCGGCCACTTCATAGAGCAGCAGGTTGCGCGGCCGGTTTGATGTGTTGGTCGCCGAGCCGTGCAGCGCGCGCACGTGGTGGAACGACATGCTGCCGGCCTTGCCCATGCAGGGCACCGCGCGCTTGATGTCGTCCTGGATCTGGTCCGGATCGATCAAGCCTGCGAAGCAGCCGTCCTCGCCGTGATGATCCCACATCGTGCTGCCGGTGTGCGATCCCGGCGTCACCAGCATCGGGCCGTTTTCGATATCGCAGTCGTCGAGCAGCACGCCGATCGCGAGGATGTCGTCATTGGTGTGCGGATAGAATGCCCAGTCCTGATGCCACTCGACCGGCGAGCCGTATTGCGCCGACTTCATGTTGAGCTTGGCGCCGTGCAGCCGGAGCCCGGGGCCGATCAACTTGGTCAGGATCGAGATCACGGCGGGGCTGCGGACGATCTCGTCGAAGATCGGGTGCACCTTGTGCGGCGCCTTGATGCGGCGGACGCGCGGGGTCTCCGGCGTATGGCCCGGCTCGAGGTCGTAGACGTCGGTGTGCTCGCTCACAGCGGCCGCGCCCGCCACCAGTTCTGCGAGCACCGTGCGTACGTTGCCGAGCGTCTCCTGGTTGAGCACTTCGGGGACCACGATCACCCCGTCGCGCTTGTAGGCCTGGGCCTGCTCGTCTGAAATCATGCCGTTTCTCCCATTTTGTCCATGTTAGCGCTAACATGGCGTGATGCTAGCGCTAACATAATGGCTTGGCAACCCGGAATCGTGCAGGGTCCGGCCCATGAGCTCCGACCTGACCGAACCCGGAACCGGCCCGTCCGGTGCCGCGCCCACCCTCTCAGAGGTGGCCAAGCGCGCCGGCGTCTCCTCGATCACGGTGAGCCGGGTGGTGCGGATGCCTGACCTCGTCGCCCCCGAGACCCGGGCGCGGGTCGAGCGGGCGATGCGCGACCTCGGCTATGTCCCGAACCTGGTCGCAGGTGCGCTGGCGAGTGCGCGGACCAATTCGGTCGGCGTGCTGGTGCCGACCATCGCCAACTCGATCTTCGCCGACACGGTGCAAGGTCTGTCCGACAAGCTCGAGCCGCTCGGCTTCTCCGTGATCCTGGCGCAGTCGCGCTACGACGCGGTGCGCGAGGACCGCGTGCTGGCAGCGCTGCTGTCGCGGCGGCCCGAGGCGATCATCATGGTCGGCTCGCCGGCGACCGAGGAGGGCAGCCGCCTGCTGCGCAATGCGCGGATTCCAATCGTCGAGACCTGGGATCTGCCGGCAAACCCGATCGATGCGGTCGCGGGCTTCGACAATTACCAGGCCGGCGTCGCTGTCGCGAAGCATCTGGTTGCGCAGGGGCGCAGGCAGCTCGCCTTCATCGGCGGCGACGATCCGCGCGGCACGCGGCGCTGGTTCGGCTTCAGGGACGAGGCACTGGCAAGCGGCCTATCCGAGCCGCGCCGGCTGATCCTCGACCGCAAGGACTCCGGCAGCGTGGCGGCGCATGCGCGCCTGCCCGATGTCGACGCGGTGTTCGCCGCCAACGATGCGCATGCGATCGGCTTCATGTCGGGGCTGCGCAAGGCCGGCCTGCTGCGCGACGGGCCTGCATCGGCGCAGCCGGTCGCCGTGATCGGGCTCGGCGATCTCGAAATGGGCCAGCTGATCTCGCCGACGCTGAGCACGATCAGCGTGCATGGCGACGCGATCGGCCGCACCGCGGCGACGCTGATGCTGGAGCGCGGCGGCGAGCGCCGCATCGATCTCGGCTTCGAGCTGGTGCTGCGCGACAGCGGTTAGCGGTTCTGCCGGTCTGGGGCGGACCTAGCCCTTATTGTCTGTGGCCCAGCGGTCGATGCCGGCGAACATTGCCGCGACCAGGCACCCGGCGATGATGCCGAAGGTCAGATCCTTGAACACCGTCAGCGCAAATGTCGTGATCAGCACCGCGGCGCTGCGTCGATCCCTGATCAGGCGCAGGAATTCCTCCTTCTCTGCCATGTACCAGCACACCACGACCAGGACCGCGGCCAGCGCAGAGAGCGGAATGTAGCTCGCAAGCGGTGCGGCGAGCATCATGAACGACAGCAGGAACGCCGAATGCATCATGCCGGACAGCGGGCTGCGCGCTCCGGCCCGGATGTTGGTGGCGGTGCGTGCGATCGTGCCGGTGACGCTGATTCCGCCGAAGAATGCGGAGGCGACGTTGGCGATGCCCTGCGCCACCAGCTCCATGTTGGAGCGATGCTTGCGGCCGGTCATGCCGTCGGCGACCTTTGCCGAGAGCAGGCTCTCGACGCCGCCGAGCAGCGTGAAGGAGAGCGACGCCGGCAGGATCTGCACCAGCAGCGCCCAGGAAAATTCCGGCAGATGCGGCACCGGCAGGCCGCGCGGAATTTCGCCGAACCGGCTGCCGATGGTCTCAACCGGCAGATGCAACAGCAGCGCCGCGACCGAGGCGATCGCAATCGCGATCAGCATCGCCGGCAAGGCCGGACGCCAGGCGCGCAGCGCGAAGATCACGGCCGCCGAGCCGGCGCCGACCGCGAGCGCCGACCCGTTCAGGGTCGGCAGCGCGTGGCTCAGCGCCGCGAGCTTCGGCAGGAAGGGCCCGGGCTCGCTACCGGCAAGCGTCAGCCCGCCAAGATCGCGCAGCTGGCTGGCCAGAATGGTGACCGCGATTCCGCAGGTGAAGCCGACGGTGACGGGATGCGGAATGTAGCGGATCAGCGAGCCGAGGCCCGACGCGCCGATCAGCGTCAGCGTCAGTCCGGAGACCAGCACCGTGAGCAGCAGCCCTTCGACGCCGAACTTCGCGGCCGTCGCCGCGACGAGCACGATGAAGGCACCGGCCGGCCCGCCGATCTGATAGCGGCTGCCGCCGAGGGCAGAGACCAGGAAGCCGCCGACGATGGCCGTGAACAGCCCGCGCTCCGGTGTCACGCCCGAGGCCACTGCGATCGCCATCGATAGCGGCAACGCGACCACCGCGACGGTCAATCCTGCCATCAGGTCGTGTCGGAAGGCACCGAGGCCATAACCTTCGGTCAGGGTGGTGACGAGTTTCGGACGATAGAGGTGTGCCGTAGAAGAGCCGTCAGGCATGAGGATAACCACCGGGCAGGGGATGAAGAAAACGGGTGCGCTCGCTGTGTGCGAGAAACATGCTTGGGATTTTTGCGATGGGCGAGACCGCCGCTGGCGGGGAGCGAGGAGTTGCGTTCATTCGGCAATCTTCCGGTAGACGTCTGCAGCGCGGCGCAGCAGGCGGCTCTTGCGCTTGCGCTCGTGCACGCGCTGGTGCTTGGCCTTGCGTTCGTCGACGCGCCGCGCGAGGGCATCGGCACTTTCGAGCAGCGCGCGACGGACCTCGTCATCGTTCAATTCGCCGAGCAGTTGTTGTCCCTTGCGCAGATGCTTGAGTACGGTCCGCCATGACGCGTATTCGTCGGGGGGCAATCCGCCTTCCGAGAACTCGATGGCGTAGCGCAGCCGCTTGCTGGCGAGACGGACGCGGTGACGCTTGTTCTTGCCCATGCCCTGCAGCCCGCGGCTCTTCTGGCACAGCTTGCCATGCCAGCGCGCCAGCCGGCGCGCATGAAAGACCGAGACCGGCACGGCGCGCCGTTGCGCGGCACGGCGGTTCTGCCGCGTGCTCCAGGGGCCGCTGCCGATCCAATCCCACATGCCGTCGAACCATTGCCAGTAACGGTCGCTTTGCAAGGCTTCCTTGAGCGCTTCGAACGCATTGGTTCGGGCTGTCTGGAGCATGCGCTCTTCCGGCAGCCCTTTGCTGTTGTCGATCGCAACGTCGAGGTCGCGCGTTGCGCTGAGATAAGCGCTCAGCCATTTCAACTCGGATTTCAGTCGCGTCCATTCGCTGTCGGCCACCATCGGGCCGTAGAAGGCGATCGCCGCCTTCAGCCGCGTCAGTGCAATGCGGGTCTGATGGAGCGCTGTGGGATCGCCGGAGCTCAGCGCCTCGTGGTTGGTTGCGACTTCCTCGAGGCATTCGGACAGGATCAGGCGAAACGCGGTCTCACAACGCATGGCTTCGCTGAGATGGCGCAGCCGCTTTGGGCGGACAATGCGCTCCCTGTCCGAACTTGCCGCTGACGTCATGACACTCTCGTGACCCCGCCCGAGCCGCAACGCAAACCACGGCCCCCGGATTGAAGATTTCCCGTTTGACCGTTGTCGATCAAGGGTTTTCTGCTGGAGCGCAGTGCAGCGATCCGGCGGCGCGATCAAAATGTCGCAATCAACCCGGTCGCGGGGCCTCATTCCAGTCAATTGGCAAGGCTCGCCCCGTCGGGGAGCACCAAATCGGAAGATATTTCGTGCGCGAAATATCTTGATGTTTCGCATGCGAAATATATAACAGCGGCATGAGAGCGGAACACCGGCTGATCTTTCTTCTGACCGTGGCCTATCGGCGGCTGCAGCGCGCCATCGAGCAGGAGACCGCTGCGCACGATCTGACGTCGGCGCAGGCGGGCGTGCTGTTCTTCCTCGGGCGCAATGACGGCGCGCTGATCGGCGACGTCTCGCAGGCGCTCGACATCGTGCCGTCGGCGATGACCGGGCTCGCCGACCGGATGGAGCGTGCGGGCCTCGTCAAGCGCCGGCGCGACGGTGAGGACGGGCGCAGCCAGCAGCTCCATCTGACGGTGGCCGGGCAGGAGCTAGGCAAGCGCGCCGCAACGCGGACCAGGGTGATCAACAACCGCCTGATGGACGGATTTTCGGAAGCGGAAATCGACGTGGTGTCGCGCTGGCTGACCAGCCTGCAAGAGAAGTTTCCGAAAGACAAAGACGGCTAGCGCGTTTTCAAAGCGAAGTGGGTACCGGTTCGCGTCAAGAAAACGCGTCCAACAAGCAGCAAGCAACAGGAGTGAGACATGAGTGAAGTGGTCGTAGCGCTGGACGGTGGCGTTCTCACCGTGACGATGGCGCGTCCGGACAAGAAGAACGCGATCACCAACGCGATGTATGGCGCGATGGCCGACGCGCTCGAACGCGCGGAAGGCGATTCCGCAATCCGCGCCGTGCTGCTCCAGGGCGACGGCGACAGCTTTACCGCAGGCAACGACCTCGCCGACTTCGCGGCGGTGTCGCGCGGCGTGCAGGGCGAGCGTCACGTGACGCGCTTCCTTGCCGGCCTTGCCAAGGCGACGCGGCCGCTGGTTGCCGCGGTGCAGGGCAATGCGGTCGGCATCGGCACCACCATGCTGCTGCATTGCGACCTCGTCTACCTCGCGCCGACTGCGCGGCTGATCACGCCGTTCGTCAATCTCGCGCTGGTGCCGGAGGCGGCGTCGACCTATCTGCTGCCGCAGCGCATCGGCTATGCGCGGGCCTATGCGATGTTCGCGCTCGGCGAGCCGGTCGAGGCGGAGACTGCGGTTTCCATCGGCCTTGCCAATGCCGTGGTGCCGCTTGCCGATCTCCGCGCCAAGGCACGCGCCGCGGCGGAGGCGCTGGCGAAGCGGCCGTTCGGCTCGCTCCAGCACACCAAGGCGTTGATGCGCGATCCCGCAGGGATCAGCGCGCAAATGGCGCGCGAGGGCGAAATCTTCCAGCAGCGGCTGATGAGCGCGGAAGCGCGCGAGGCCTTTGCCGCCTTTGCCGAGCGTCGGCAGCCTGATTTCTCCAAGATCACCGGATAGACCCGGAGCCTGGGGCCGTCACGCGTGGCGTCCCCATCGCTTTGGGGTTGACGGCTTCGCCGGCATCGAACATCTCGTGTCAGGGCATGGCGCAACCGGCGAGGCGAGGCATGAGCGACAGTCACACGCTGCGCGGCGATGGAATCGCCGCGACAATTCAGGCGCAGGGCGCCGAACTGTCGTCGCTCAGGAATGCCGAAGGGACCGAACTGCTGTGGCAGGCCGGCCCGCAATGGCCGCGCCATGCACCGATCCTGTTCCCGATCGTCGGCCGGTTGAAGAACGACACGCTGCGCCACCATGGCAAAGCCTATCCGATGACGCAGCACGGCTTTGCGCGGGATCGCCGCTTTGCCTGGCTGGAGCGGGGGCCGCGATCATGCAAGCTCGCGCTCACCGACGACGCGGAAACCCGTACGCGTTACCCCTTCGCATTCAGGCTCGAGATCACCTACACCGTTGATGGCGCCGATCTCGATGTCGCCTTCGATGTCATCAACACCGGCGACGAGATACTACCGGCCTCGCTCGGTGGTCATCCCGCCTTCAACTGGCCGCTGGTGCCGGGGCTGCCGAAGGAGGCTTACACGCTGACCTTCGGCAAGACTGAACCTGCACCGATCCGGCGGCTGAAGGATGGATTGATGCGGCCGCAGCCTGAACCCAATCCGGTCAAGGGCAGAACGCTTGCGCTGTCGGAGGAGCTGTTCGATGACGACGCGATGGTCTTCGATCAGGTCGCAAGTGCATCGATCCTCTTCACGGCGACACTAGGCCCGGCAGCAGCCACACAAGGCCCGGCGATCGAAATTTCCTGGCGCGGCTTCCGGCAACTCGGCATCTGGTCGAAGGTCAGCGGCGCGCCGTTCCTCTGCATCGAGCCGTGGCACGGTTTTGCCAGCCCCGCAGAGTTCGACGGCGAGTTCGCCGACAAGCCCGGCTTGATGCAGATCGCGCCCGGCGCGCGTCAGTCGCTGAGCTATCGTATTCGCGTGAGCTAATCGAAGATCAGGTCAATGCGCGCGAGAGCTGAGCGCGCTGGTGATCGCACCCACTGACGGCGGGTTTTCATGCGCCCAGGCCTCATGCGCGGCCAGATCGCGGTAGTGCTCGGCCATGCGCAGCAGCCGCTCGCGAATACCGGTATCTTTCTCGCCCTTGGCTTGATCAGCCAGCTGTGCGGCGCGTTCGAGAAGCGTTTTCGGATCGATCACGACTAGCTCCAAATCCGGTTTCGCCAAGCGGACAACTGTTATAGTCAAGCACAGTTCCTGCCACGCTTTGATGACGGCGCGATCAGAGCTGGAACAAGCCAAGCCCTTCCATGACGTCGCGCCTGGTGCGCTCGGTAATCTCCCGCGCCGTCAGGGTTCCGCGCCTGATCACCTCAGTGACGTGGTCGCGATTGGTCGCCAGCTCGGCGCGCCGCGTGCGGATCGGTGCGATCAGGGCTTGCAGGATGTCCTCCAGCCGCCGCTTGACGGTCGTATCGCCGAGACCGCCGCGCCGATAGCGCGCCTTCAGTTCCGCGACGGCGTCGTGATCGTCGTCGAACGCGTCGAGATAGGTGAAGACGACATTGCCCTCGACCTTGCCGGGGTCGGCGACGCGCAGGTGATCGGGATCGGTGAACATCGCGCGCACCGCGGCCGAGATGTCATCGGGTGAAGCCGAAAGCGGAATCGCGTTGCCCGCGGACTTGCTCATCTTCGCGCGTCCATCGACGCCGGGCAGCCGCCCCGCACGCGGGATGATAGCTTCGGCTTCCTGTAGCAGCGTACGGCCCGCGAGCGCGTTGACCCGCCGGACGATCTCGTTGGTCTGCTCGATCAAGGGCGCCTGATCCTCGCCGACCGGCACGATGGTGGCGCGAAACGCGGTGATATCGGCGGCCTGCGCCACCGGGTAGCACAGGAAACCCGCCGGGATGTCGCGTCCGAAACCGCGCGCGCGGATCTCGTCCTTGATGGTGGGGTTGCGTTCCAGCCGCGCGACGGTGACGAGGTTGAGATAGAGCATCGACAGCTCCGCCAGCGCCGGGAGCTGCGATTGCAGGCAGATCGAGGTTCGGCCGGGATCGATCCCGACGGCAAGATAATCCAGCGCGACCTCGATGACGTTGCTGCGGACCTTGCCGATGTCGTGCGCATTGTCGGTCAGCGCCTGCATGTCGGCGAGCAGCAGAAACTGCTCATGGTTGTCCTGAAACGTCAGGCGGCTTCGGAGCGAGCCGGCGTAATGGCCGAGATGCAGCGGCCCCGTGGTGCGGTCGCCGGTGAGGATGATCGGTTTGGTCATTTGTATCTCCATTCGGTTGAATGGGGACACCGCATGCGGGCTGGATGAAGCCAAACAAAAAGGCCGCCCGATGCGGCGGCCCCGAAAATGCATGAACGCGTTCGGCCCGCCTGTCAGTCGGCGAGCCACCAGAAATTGGCGATGAGGTTCGAGCGGTTCATGCCGTAGCCGATAGGGTAAACCTGCGACGCGGTCAAGATATCGACAATCCTAGAGCCCCGTTCCGATTGAAATCGGAACGGGGCTCTAGATTTTTGTCTTGACGCGTTTTCTTTACGCGAACCGGTACCCACTTCGCTCGAAAACGCTCTAGTTGAACGCCATGCCGCCGCTCATCGCGATGGTTTGCCCGGTCATGTAGGGGTTGTTGACCAGCAGCATCACGGCCTGCGCGACCTCCTCGGCGGTGCCGAAGCGGCCGATCGGGATCCGGCTGACCAGGCCGCTCTGCCCCTTCATCATGTCGGTCTCGATCAGCGACGGCGCGACGGCGTTGACGGTGATGCCCTCCTTGACGAGGCGCGCGGCATAGCCGCGGGTCATGCCCTCCATCGCCGCCTTCGATGCGTTGTAGTGCGGCCCGATCGCGCCACCGCCGCGCGCAGCACCGGAGGAGATGTTGACGATGCGGCCCCATTTTCGGGTGCGCATCATCGGCAGCACCGCTTGCGTGCAGAGAAATGCCGATTTGAGGTTGACCGTGATGGTGCGGTCGAAATCCTCTTCGGTGAGGTCGTCGACACCCCTGACGATCGCGATCCCCGCATTGTTGACGAGGATGTCGACCGGTCCGAGCTCGGCTTTGGCGCGCTCGACCAGGCGGGCGACGGCGGCAGCTTCCGAGACGTCGGCGCCG
>NZ_JACMYP010000063.1 GCF_020889705.1 Bradyrhizobium altum
TCTTACTGTAGAACGGCGCCAGATCCTGCCTAATCTGTTCAAGATCGACAAATCTATCGATCGAGCGAAGCAAGTGGTCGGAAGGGACATGCCTCTCGAGCGAGAACTCATAGAACAAAGCAGCCTGTTCGACTTGCCGATGTCCCATCATGATGTTCAGTCCTGCCAATTAGACAGACTGAATCACTGGTATCTCTGAGTCGCAACTGCGGCCTTTTTCAACAAAATCGGTCACGAGCGTCATTTTTGGTCTGTTCGCCGGATGTCTGCCCATCCCCTAACAGCAGCGGAAAAGCAGACCTCCTCCAAACGCTGCTTCGGGCCAACAAGCGACATGAATCGACCGCAGCGGCTACGGTCACAGGCCATTCTTGTATACCCGTCCATCCTTCATAATTACCTTGAAGTTCTTGGCCGGGTCGGCGATCAGGTCGATATTCTCCAGTGGATTGCCGTCGACGAGCAGCAGATCGGCAAGCGCGCCCTGTTCCACGACGCCGAGCTTGCCAGGATACGGACTACGTTTGCCGGACAATGCCAACAATTCGGCGTTGGTTCCTGTCGCCATGCTGAGCGCTTCGGCTGGACTGTACCAGCGGACAAGCGAGGCGAGGATTGCCCCCTGTTGTTGCGCTAGCGCCTGAGAGAAGAGAACGTCTGTGCCCCATGCCGTCTTTATATGGTACTTCTTCGCCAGCTCGTAGGTCCGGGCGATGCCGGGCCAGACTTCGTCGGCCTTGGTCCGTTGGACTGAGCCTACCGGAAAGCCTTGTCTCAACCCCTCTGGGAGAGGCTGCGTACTCAACCACACGCCATTCTCGGCAATCAGCTTGGCGGTGGCCTCGTCCATTAGGAATCCATGCTCGATACATTTCACTCCGGCGGCGATGGCCCGTTGGATCGCTGCTGATGTGAACGCATGCACTGTGACGTATGTACCCCAATTCTCTGCTGCTTCGACGGCTGCACGTAGTTCGGGCTCCGTAAACGTTGATACATCAATCGGACTGAAGGGCGAGGACACACCGCCGCCGGCGGTCAGCTTTATCTGAGAAGCTCCCTGCATGAGTTGCTCGCGGACACGTACGCGAACCTCGTCAGGGCTGTCGGCGACCATACTACCGCCAATTTGCTCCATGCGGCTGAGCATACCGCCGATCGTTCGCGGCAGTTCAGACAATTGTCGGAAATCACCGTGCCCGCTTGTGACCGTTATAAAGGCTCCTGAGGGATAGATGCGCGGTCCCGCAATAAGCCCTTCGTCAATGGCTTGCTTCAATCCGAATACAGGCCCGCCAACGTCGCGCACTGTGGTAAAGCCGCGCAATAGCGTATCAGTGGCCTCGACGCCCGCTGCTATGTTGTTGTAGCCCACATCACCAGTAATGGACTGCGCAGGATTGGGCCGGATCAGCATTGCATGCCAGTGTGCGTCGATCAGGCCGGGCATCAGCGTTCGGCCGTTCCCTGCGATTGCGGTCAAGCCTGGCTCTGCGGCGATCGGCTCCGTCGAGATGCGCTCGATTATATTACCTTTGATCAGCACATTGGACGGTACGGAGAGTGAAGCACTTTTGCCATCGAAGATGCGCACATTCTGGAACAACGTCGCGCTGGCATTTGCTGGCGGCTTGCTTTGTGCGCGAGTAGCGGACGGAAGTCCAACAACCATGAGCGGAAGCGCGGCGACGAAAATCCTTCGGGACATCGAGTTCATCTTGTCCTCCTCTACAGGCAGGTGTCGCGCTAGCCTCTACAACCTCTCGTCGAGGATACCGCCTACGCTGGACGACATCAATGACGCAGAGCTTCTCCTTCGGCCTGAAGGTGCCGTTGAGATCAGCATACGGTGGTGCAAGGTTATTCCACTGATCCGCGGAAGCATATGAAGTGGCTGCCGATAGCAGGGCGAGCGCGAGCAAGGCTCGCTTGAGTTGGATGATCACGAAATTCCTCAATTGATCTGATAATCGGATGGACAGACAGCCCGGCGTCGCGAGGCACTGGCAAGTCCCGAGCGATTGGTCTTTAGACGAGCATGCGCTCCGTGACTCAGAGAAGCCCACGGGCTCGCTCACGATGTTTCCGATGTTCTGGTAGTCTTGCGTCGTCAAATCGCACGGACGGCCTCCTTGGACTCGCCTCGGGGCTGTCAGCGACCCGAGGGCATGTGCCACCGAAGTTGACCCCTTGGAACGACTCGAAACCCTCCCGGTTTGTCACTCGGGCAGAAGGATTCGGAGGAATACCCATGAGAATTGCGAAAGTGGTTTTGGCTACGGCGTTTATCTTTGGATCGATTGCAGCCGCGTCCGCTCAAGGGGGTGGTGGTGGCGGTGGTGGCGGAGGCAACTCGCCAGCGCAGAAGAGCGGTCAGGGCGCTTCAAGCAGCCCGTCGTCGGCAAATCCCGGCGCAACGGCCAATGACACCGCGGAAAAGAGCGGCATGAAAGGCGAAAAGGGGATGAAGAGCAGTTCTCACAAGCGCCACAAGCATCATAGGAAGATGATGTAGCGATCCTGATCCGGAGAATTTGGCCCCGGCTCTCTTTGGAGCCGGGGCCATCCATTCGTGACGGTACATTCGCCCGCCGTCACAAAACTTCGCTGGACATGGGCTTGCCGCGGTTGAGTTTGACCGACTTGAACATCCCGTTCGCCGTCGAGCTCCTGCGCGTCCCGCGAGGGAAGCCGTTGAGATCGATGCTGGGGAAGCGGCGGTGTTCGGATTTCGAGCCTCCGTGTCAATTTGTGATAACTTGGCTTACAAAACCACTTTCACGGAGGACACGAGCTATTAGGACCACATTGCTCACGGCGAACGTGCTGGTTGCCTTGTCGTCTCTGGCTGTCGCGCAAGAGCTTCCCACAACTCAGGCCCCTCACACAACGTCTAAGCTACGGGCTACCGATGGCAATGGCTCCGGCCGCAGACTGCGCTATGACGTGCCTTGCCGAGTGTCGTCAGTGGGTACATGCATCACGCCGGAGCCGCCGCCGCGATATAAGCCGAGACCCTGATCCGCCGCCCGATGGCATGGAGCGGCGGCTTGGGTCGCGCTCTCTATGTGGCCTTCTATGAGGCCTTCCGCCTTGTGTCCCCATTGCATACCTCAAGGCTTGTCCACTTCTGGCTGGTGAGCCGACCTAGGCCGGAAAGGCCGCGGTGGTCCAATTCGGACGTCGTAATGTCTTACCGCTAGAATAAGCTGCGAAATTTGTTGATTTCGAAAAGCCCGTTCGAAGGAGCGGGTTTGGTTTTGTCGCGCAAGACGCTGCTTAGTTCGACCGGGCAGCGCGCGCCCCGGCATCCGCGCACGCAACCAGGGAGGAAATGGCAATGAAATCCAACTACAAAATTGCGGTGGCTGTAATCGCCAGCTTTGTTCTCGGCGCTGGCGCTGTCAGCGTGTTGCACGCGCAGGTCAAGCTACCGGCTTATGTGGTAGCGGAAATCGATGTCAAAGATCAGGATGGTTACGCCAAGGACTTTCTGCCCAAGGCGCAAGCCAATATCAAAGAAAGCGGAGGCAAATACCTCGGCGGCGGCGCTAATAAAGCGATCAGCTTGGAAGGATCGCCCCCACCAAATCGCGTGGTGCTCCTGCAATTTGCTGATATGGATGCGCTCAAGGCATTCAATGTCAAACAGATGAAGCTTGAGGCAGAGGTCGGCAACAAATACGCCAGCTTCCGCGCGGTCGGGATTGAGGGCGTCGAGCAGAAGTGACAACGCGGAAGGCGGCGGGCTGCGCCTAGCGGCCCGTCGTTAGTCGCCTCTTTGATTGTCAGTTAAGGTGTTGCTGAGTCTCCTTCTGGCCCCAAAGCGGACAGTCGCGCGATCTCACCCGCTTTGTCGCTTTTCGACCCGGAGCTGACTCCAACCCGTCCCAGTCCGGTGATTGTGGCGTTAAGATACCCCCCCGAGTTCTGCTCATGGATCGTCGCTGAGGTTCGATGGGATAGCTGCGATATCCGCTTCCGCCAGGCGAGCCGACTTAGGTGAGGCGGTCGCCATGATTGCCTCGCGGGGTATTTACTCGCTCAAACCGGTCGGCGCTCATTGCGTATCGGGACCATGGCTTGTCGAACACACTCCGCCGCCCAATGTCGTGGGCAGCGTCCTCCTAGCCTCAAGCCCGATGATGTTGCTCAGCCCACGGCCCTTTCCTCGCGAAATTGGGGTCTTTGAAACGCCCGTAGACTCCGGTGAAGGAGGGAACGTCATGAATGCGTGCTAAGCGGCCCTATCGGGCAGGGACACTCAGGTGACAAGCGCAAAGGAATTCGTAGACTTCTGGCTGGAGAACAGCGTTCACGCCGATGAGCAGTTCGGCGTCCGACGTGGTCGCCCCGCAATCGACGAGCTTGTCCAAAGACTCTTAGTCGCGGCGAAGGCGCAGGGATTTTCAGAAGAACAGGTACAAGGGGAGCTTGGTGGCGACATCCATGCGATTATCCGTGCGCGCATCGATGAGCAAAATGCCAAGGAAGCCTTTAGGCTGAAACGAGAGCGATTCGCTGCGCGCGTCTGCTGTCTCATGAGGCGAAAGTCCGCTCTGCCAGGATGCGACCCTTGCCGGAGATCCGTGATTTTACGGGGTGCCCCCTGCATCATCCTCACGAAGTTCAAAGCGAACACCAATGCGCTTCTCTTTCCGCCACACGATGCGGCACGGTAGCTTGCTCTGATCCGTGTCCACGACGAGCGTAAACCGGTCGGGGATTCCCACGGGCGAGGTCACGTCGAGCGCAGCGCCTGAGTCGGACAGGTTTCGGACGGTGCAATCGATCGCACCTCCACCGAACGAGATCGTGCCCGCTCTCAGCATTCGTCGCCGCTGTGCCGCTCGCTGTTCTTCCATCATGAACCTACGCAAGATAACCGCTTACCCAACGCGTGGGCTGGCTGCTTTGGACTGTTTCCTCGGGAAGTTTGAACGCACCTTGGTTAACGGACAATCACCGCAATTCGTCGTCTTCGATGTGGCGCAATGACGAAGCGCTTAGCTTTTGGCGCATGCTCATCGGACCGCAATTGCGTGTTAAGGCCTCCGTGGGAGGTTGCTCGGAAGGGAGCGACCTCAAATGCCAAGCTACCGCCGCGAACTCGGCAAGGCCCGTCTGCCCTTCTGGGCGGCGGGATTCGTGGCGTTGGCCTGTGTCGCCATTCTGGCGCTGAGCGGATGGCGCGAATGGGAGTCGCGCCAGGTCGATTTGAGAAATGCCGAAGTGGACATGGCCAACCTCGCCGGTTCGCTGACCCAACATGCCGAAGATACGTTCGACTTGGCGGACACGATCCTGACCGGAATGGTCGACCGCATGGAGGTCGGCGGTACCGGCACCGCCGCGGTCGCGAAGATCCACACGTTCCTTCAGTCGCGCAAATACAACAGACAGCGCATCCGCGGCATCTTCGTCTACGACGAGACCGGCCGATGGCTCGCGACGACTGAAGATGTCGACTTGGCCGCCCTCAACAACAGCGACCGTGATTACTTCCAGCGTCATCGCGCCACGAACGATCGAGGGACTTTGATCGGAAAGCCCGTCAAGAGCCGGTCGGGAGGACAGTGGATCATCACGCTGTCCCGCAGGTTCAATCATTCCGACGGCAGCTTCGCCGGCGTGGTGTTGGCGAGTATCGACGTAGCCTATTTCACGGAGTTCTACCGACGTTTCGATATCGGCCCGAACGGCGCGGTATCGCTGCTGAACGCCGACGGCATCATGTTGGCCAGAAGCAGCGATGAGGACGGCACCTACGTAGGACGCGACATGTCCAAGTCGCCGCTGTTCACGAATCTACACGATCGGCCGAATGCCAGCGTCTACTACTTCAAGTCGCCTATCGACGGGGTGCAGCGGTTGAGCTTCTACCAGTTGAGCAGCCGCTATCCGATCCTGATCCTGGCGACCAAGGCCCAGGACGACGTCCTGGCACCGTGGCGCGAGCAGGCGGTCGTGCGGATGGCCATCGTCACGGGCCTCACCCTGTCGATCGCCATCATCGGCCTTTGCCTGGTGCGGTATCTCTCGCAGCGGCAACGCATGGCGGCGGCCCTGGTAGCCAAGGAAGCCGACTTTCGACTGCTCGCCGAACAGTGCAGCGACGTCGTGATGCGCATCGGGCTGGACGAGGGCATCCTCTATGCCTCGCCGTCATGCGCCCGCGTTCTCGGGTGGGACCCTTCCCGACTGCTAGGGACGCCGGCTCTCGCCGGCATCAATGAGGAAGACCTGCCGCGCGTGGAGCAGGCCGTCTCGTCTTTGAAGAGCGGCGAGGCCGAAGAGGCGCGGATCATCTATCGGGCTCGTCACCGCGAGAAGACTGAGATCTGGGTCGAGACCGCGCTGCGCGTCACGCGATCGGCGGAGACGAACGAGATCGACGGCGTGGTGGCGATTTCGCGCGACATGACGGAGCAGAAGGACTTGCAGGACAAGCTCGCGGCACTTGCTACCTCCGACGGGCTGACCGGGCTCGCCAATCGGCGCCATTTCGACGAGCGCCTCGCCGAGGAATGGGCCCGGGCCCGGCGCGACGGTACGCCATTGTCCTTGTTGCTGCTCGACGTCGATCACTTCAAGAAGTTCAACGATCAGTACGGCCACCAGGCCGGCGATGCGTGCCTGCGCGCGCTCGGACGAATCCTTGCCGCCCAGGTTCGGCGGCCGGCCGATCTGGCTGCCCGGTACGGCGGCGAGGAGTTCGCGCTGCTGTTACCGAACACCGATCCGGAAGGCTGCGAGCAGGTCGGCGAGCGTGTCCGCGGAGCTCTTCGCGAACTGGGCATGCTGCACGCGTTCAATCCGCCCTCCAAACTCGTCACCGTGAGCCTCGGGGGCGCGACGAACATTCCCGCCCATGGCATGGCGGAGAGCAATTCCCTTGTGGCGGCGGCAGACCGGGCGCTCTATGCCGCCAAGGAGAGCGGGCGTGACCGTCTCTTGATGTCGGGACAGGTGGTGGCCTGGCCTGGCGCCAGGAGCGCATGAGCACGAGCGGAACGAGTTTGCGCTCTTGATCGACGGCGCCAACTTTTACGCCACGGCCAAGACGCCGTCTGACGCTGTCACGCCCGCCTGAGGAGATAGACGGCACATCCGAATCTGGAAACCTGCAGGCATTTCAAAACGAAACGGTTTCGGGGTGCGAGATGCCAACAGGGCCATGGCCAAATGGCCTCGCGCCACGCGGTTGCATCGTAGGTAACCGGCATCGGCGTGCCGGCCAGCTTTAGAAGCACTTCTTTCTTCGATCCCCCAGGTCAGGGCAGACTCCCGGCATGGAACTATTCGGGGGTCTTTATCGCCCGCTCAACTTCATCAGCCAGCGTCCGGTGATGCGCGGCCAGTTTAGCGAACAGCCTTTTCTTAGTCGCGCTAGTGGCGAGCTTGCTGATGAGCTCGCACTCTTCAGCCTCAACGCGAAGCTTCTCCAAGTGGGCCTTCATGTCCTGCATCGCATTATTTCTCGCCACCTGTCCCGTGGGATTATGGCATGCGGAACTCGGTCGGCAATAAACTTAGGTTATCTTTGACGTCGTTCACCCCCGTCCGGGAAATGTGTGTTTTTATGAACCGAAGCCTCGGCCCGGCATTCTCATGATATGATTTTTTCCGGCTACATTTTGATGTGGAGGGCACGTTGATCGGTCGTTGCGTGCCGCAGACGCTTTGAGCTTGCAGGAAACCCTGAAAGATTGGGGCATTCGCACGCCGTACGAAACGCTGCAGCGCTATTCGGTCTTGATGGGGACGACACCCTTTCCATCGTCGCGCCGCAGCTCGCCCCCAGGAGCGCAAACGGCTAAAGGAAGCCGACGGTCGGCGCTACGAAGAATTCTATCTACCGAAAGTGAGGGCGTTCGCCGGGGTGCGGGATCTTTTCGAAGCCATCAGAGCCGACGGCGGCGCCATCGCGCTTGCGACCGACTGCAAGGGGTGCTCCGCTCAAACATTACCTCAGCCTGCTCGCCGTGGATGATCTGATCGACCAGGTCGCGTGCGGCGACGACGCGGAAAAGGGCAAGCCAGACCCCGAACTGGTTCTCCTCGCCCTTGAGAAACTCGACCTTGCCTCCGCGCGCACGGTCATGATCGGCGACACGCCCTATCACACCGAAGCCGCAATGGCCACCGGCGTAGCCTCGATCGGGCTACTAAGCGGTGGTTTTGCGCGCGAAGCGCTCCTGGAGGCGGGCGCGCTCGACGTCCTGGAGCAGATCGGCGTGCTCAAATCCTTGCTAACGGTAAGTTGTGTGTCGTTCATGCGGGACGTGAAGCGCTGGGGCGTGCCGACGATCGGACGGCGCCAACCATCCCGCGCCTCGATCCGGGGGTGCTCAGTTCTGTTAGTCTGCGCCGCTGCCGTTAGCATGACCAGCTGCACCTCCTGAGCCATGACTTTAAGAAGTTGGTCCTGAGCCCAGGATGGCGCGTTGTCCTGCGCCACCTTGGTGACCCAGACTTGGCGACGACAGCAACACAACCGGCCGCTCTGTTGCATCTCCCCGGCGACGACTGTTGCACCCGAGGAACTATTCAACAAAGCGTGAGTTCGTCCGAAAGAACCGAACAAACATCCAAGAGGGTAACGCCATGACGCGATCAGTGGACGAGCTGAGGCGTGAGTCCGAGCGCAGCCGTGCCGACCTCGCCGCCACGGTCGATCGGTTGAGGGAGCGGATATCGGATACCGCCGAAGACATCCGCCACAAGGTTTCGCCGCGACACATCAAATCGGAAGTCTCCGATTTCATCAGCAACAAGACCCAGAGTTGGGTCGAGGCGCTGAAGCAACAAGCCATGGACAATCCGATGCAGGCGGTCGCCGCGAGCACTGCGGTCGCCGTCCCCCTGCTGCGTCTGGCGCGCGGCTTTCCCCTGCCTCTCCTGATGATAGGCGCGGGCCTTGCGCTGACCTCGAAGACGGTGCGCGACCGGGCCGCGGAAGCGGCCTCGCCGGTGATTGAGAAGGCGGGTGGAATGTTGGATCAGGCCATCGAGCGCGCCCAAGCGCTACGCGGCAACGTCAAGGACGGACTCGCTTCGGCTCAGAGCCGCGCTAGTGGCATGGCCGATGAAGCGCAAGACGCTGCCGCCAGCATGACGGACGATCTCCGGAGCCGAGCGGCGCAGGCCACCGGCACGGTCGGCGACAAGCTCAGAAACGGCATGGATGCCGTCAGGGATACGGCAGACGCGGCCAAGGACGCGGCGGCGACCGCGCCTGTAAAGGCCCCTCAGGTAATCGGCGACAACGCAGCCCTGATCGGCGGCCTCGGGGTGGCGATCGGCGCCATCCTTGCCGCGGCCCTTCCCGATACCAGAGTTGAAGCGAAGACGATGGGCCAGGCGAGCGACAGCGTGAAACGGGCCGCGGGCGAGGCTGCGCAATCCGGATTGGAGGCAGCCAAGGATGCGGCGATGTCAGCGGCCGACGCGATGGCGAGAAGTGTCGGCGAGACCGATCTCGGTGGGCATGCGAGCCGGATGACGGAAAGCGTGGCCACCAGGCTCAAGGAGTCCGCCGACGACCTTGTCAGAGCAGCCTTCAGTCCTTCCCCGAACCCGAACTCTTGAAAGACGCTATCATGAGCGATTTGGACCTGACCAAAGAGACGAATTTCACGCAAAACCAGAATACCGGCTCGCCGCATAGCCTAAAGGATCAGATGGCGGATGCCGCCAGCGAGATGAAGCAGCGCGCCGGCGACGCTCTGCGCGCCTCGACCGATGTGGCGCGGGACAAGTTCAAGGAAGCGGCCGACGCCGCCAAGAATGTGGCCTCCGGGACGGTGGACCAGATCGAGGACCATGCCCGCGATAAGCGGCGGTCCGGGGCGGACTTCATCGAGCGCCTTCCAGATAACATTCGCGAAGCGGCCCGCGCCTTCGAGAGCAATGCGCCGTTCGCCGCGCGCGGCATCAATTCCGCCGCCGAATATGTCGACGAGGCCGCCGGGAAAATCCGCGACGGAAGTTTCCGCGATCTCGTCGACGGCGCCGCCGATTTCGCGAAGCGTCAGCCGGTTGCGTTTCTTGGGATCTCAGTGCTTGCGGGCTTTGCGGCGGTCCGCTTCCTCAGGGCCTCCGGCGGGCAGTCTTCATCGGCTACACGACCAAGCAATGAGCAATCGTCGTTCTCACAACGAAGCAACGTGTCATGAGCATCCAGAACGATATCAGAACCAGCCAGAACGACCTCCGAACCATCTCCACGCTGCTGGGTGACGCGCTGTCGCAGTTCGCTAAGCTCTTCCAGAACGAGGTGGACCTCGCGAAGGCTGAGTTCGGCGAGAAAGTTCAGACGGTTGGCGTCGCCTTAAGCTTCGTTGCCGGCGGAGCTGTTCTGGTGATCCCCACCCTCGTCATGGCGCTGTTCGCGTTGTCGGCGGCGCTTATCGCTGCTGGATGGTCGCAGCCGATCGCCGATTTGACGTCGGCGATCGTGGCCGCGGTGATTGCCGGCGTGCTGTTCGCGATCGGCATCAAGCGGCTCAATATCCGCAATCTAACGCCACATGAAACGATCCGGCAGCTCGAAAAGGACAAGGACACCGTGAAGGGAATAGTAAGATGAGCAACACGCAGGCCGGATTTTTCGACAGTCTGGCGTCGGCGATTCGCGAAAATCCCCTCGCCGCGTCCCTTATCGGAGGCGGCGCGTTGTGGCTGTTGGCAGGCGACGAAAGGCTCAAGAGCGTGGCGCGTTCGGCGACTGCCGTTGCTTCTCCGATCGTCGATGTCGGCGCGCCCAATAATCGCGCGGCCGCGTCCGGAATCCGACGGACTGCCCCGCCGACCGCGCCCGAAATGGATCACGACGAATCGGAAGGTTTCGGTGAAACCGTGCGCGCTGCCGGCAGCGCAGCTTCCGACGCCATGTCAGGAGCGGCGGACAAGATCAAAGGCCGGTTCGACGAAGGCGTTGCTTATGCGCGGGAGAACCTCGGCGAGCCCGGAAAGGAGGCCTTAACGAAAGCTCGATCATCGCTCGCGGACATGCTTGACCGGCAACCGCTTCTTCTCGGGGCCGTTGGCTTAGCCATCGGGGCGGCAATCGCGAGTGCTTTCCGGGCGTCCGGCCTGGAGAACGCATGGGTTGGCGAACTCAGCGACAGTGTCAAAACCGATTTGAACACGCGCGCGAGCGCGGTATCGCAAAGCCTGCGCGAAGCCTCCGATACGCTGAAGGCCGAACTCAGCGACATCGGCGCTGAAGCCGTCGACCGAGTGAAGCAGGCTGGCATGGATGCCGCGGAAGCGGCAGGGGAAAAGGCGAACTCGCCTTAACGATCTGGACGAACCGGAGAAGCTGCATGTGGTGGACGGTCGCGAAAGAGGCGGCGACCAATTGGTCGAGCCACAAGGATGCTCGGCAGGGCGCAGCCCTCGCATACTACTCGGTGTTCTCCTTGGGTCCTATCATCGTGATCGCTATCGCGATCGCAGGGCTGTTCTTCGGCCACGACGCCGTCACCTCGCAGGTCACCGCCTCCCTGAAGGACATGCTCGGAGACACCGGAGCCAAGGCAATCGAAGCGATGCTGGCGGGAGCCAGCCGCCCCGCCGAGGGCATTCTGGCGACGATCCTCGGCATCGGGGCGCTGCTGTTCGCGGCAATCGGAGTCGTCGTGCAGTTGAAGGATGCGCTCAATGTCGTCTGGGAGGTCGAGGGATCGGAAGAGAGCGGCATCTGGCATTTCGCCCAAAACTACGTGCTGTCGTTCGCCGCTGTCCTGGCCCTCGGCTTTCTGCTTCTCGTCTCGCTTCTGGTAACCACGGCCCTCGCCGCGGCCGGCAAGTTCGCGGCTCCGTACATGCCGGAGGCCGTGCTGCACATCGTCAGCATACTGGTGTCGTTCGCCGTGGTGACGGTGCTCTTCGCGATGATGTTCAAGTGGCTGCCGGACGTCTCGGTCGGCTGGCGGGACGTCTGGCTGGGGGCGCTCCTGACGGCTTTGTTCTTCGAAATCGGAAAGGCCGCGATCGGCTTCTATATCGGCAAGCAAGGTCTGGAATCGACCTACGGCGCGGCGGCCTCGATCGTCGTCGTGCTGATTTGGGTCTATTACACCTCGCAGATCATCCTAATGGGCGCCGAAATCACCCACGCCTTTGCGGAGCACCGACGCTCGATCAAGGAACAAGTCTCGCGCGACGGACGCGGGAAAACCCGCCCTCCCTCGCAACCGGGCGTATCGTCAGGAAGGCGCGCGACCGGGGCGCTTTAGAAGCCCTCGACACGTCCCAGCCGTCAGCAGCAGAGGCAACGAGTCAGGCCGACCACGTCGTGCTTCGTCCCTCAGGCGCTCGGCCACCTCCTCGGCAACCGCAGGATCCTCGGCGTTTGCAATGGGCCTGCCAGCTTGCTTCTTGATTTTCCGGCTTTCGGCATTCACCGGAAAATCCTCGGGTCTAAGAGGTTTCTTGGAAGCTGCCATCCCATTCCCTACGTCTGTTCCAGAACTCGGTCGGCCTCTGATTTCTAGCCCAAAGGATTTCCGGGTTTCATTACCAGTCAAATGAGTTCTCGATGTGGAGAGTCCGGCAACCGCACCTAGGAGCGGAAGCTGAACCACACCAGACCTCGCCTAAAGTTGGTTTGGAGAGCCCTGACGAGTTCGGGAGCGACAGCCGATCGACCATGCTCAGGACTCGCGGAGCCCTCCTCAGAAAATCGCGTCGCATCAGGCGGTTGATTCTCGACCTCACTCTCCAACCCATCGAGGCAGTAAGGAACGGAGCCCTCGTCTTCCCGTTGCTGGAGCGATCGCGCGACAAGATGCTCCGTCAATGCCTGCTGGCCGGTGGCTTGAGGACGCCAACGCAACCTACAAAGCACCCGTGCCGCCGTTGCGCCGTCTAGGCTGGTCCGGCATGCGCTACGGGCCCTTGAGGGCGCCCGCGTTGGGGAACTTGTCGATACCTGTCCCGGTTAGCTCGACACAATCAAAAGTTCAGGAGGAAGCCATGTTGAGGATCGCCGCGGCGCTGGCGCTGCTCGTTGCGTCACCTGCACTCGCTGAAGACAAGGCTATCGATCCTTCCGCGCTCGCAGACTGCCGGCCGATCGGCCAGTCAGCCAAGGGCGAGTTGATCTATGGAATGGACTGCGCGGCCCTCAAGCCGGGAAACCGCGTCGAAGTGTTGCCAAACATGCCACCGACCAACATGAAAGACACCGTGATCCCCAAGGCCGGCGGAGTGCAAACGCCCGCGACAACTCCGACCACCGGCGAGAACAAGTAGCATTTGCAGGTTCGCTCCATGCCACGGTGGAAGGCGGCTCTCGTGATTGCTTTGGTTGCCACTCTGCTCGCGCCGCTGGCGACCGGCACGTGGCGTATGCACGGCACCTACTGGAAACCTTTATCCAGCGAAGATCGAACCAAGATCGCGGAGCTAATTGCCACTGACGACTGCAGAACCCTCCGACCGATGGGAAATGCTCTGGGCACGTGCGAGATCCTTCGCACCGAACTAGATAACAACGGCAGCTGGACGCCGGGTGACACCTGGCAATCGTACTTAACCCGGAACTTGACGCTGATGGTGGTCACCTTCGGTTTTGCGTTCAGCATTGCCTATGCGGCCTCTCGCGCGATCAGGTCTCTGCACGGTTTCGCGTGACGCTGACCAACCCAGTGCTCCGACACCAAAGTTTGGGCTTCGAATACCGCGCGATAAAAGAGAAAAAGCTCACGAGGAAGTCTGAGCTTCACTTTCGCTCCAGGCGGTGTTTGGCCAGAAGCTCCCCAGTGACGAAGCGAAATCGCACGGGATTCGCGTCCGCCGCCGCCCCGAAGGCGCAGGCCGAGAGGACATGGCGAAAGATGGTCGTAGCCGCCGACACACTCATATTTCGGGAATAGAGCGTCATGATTTTAAGGATGTCAACGCGCAGCCCTCGGGAGAATCGCGCGCTGCCGCTTGCCGAAACCCTATCCCCGCTTGGGGGAGACGTCGCGCAATAGCATTGAGCGTCGCCGCGCGGATCGCGCTGCATGAGAGACTTCGCTGGCTACTGCGCCGACTTCTCCGAACTGATGCGCCACACCGCGTTGCCGGTATCGTCGGCGACCAGCAGTGCGCCTGTGCGGTCAAGCCCTACTCCCACGGGCCGCCCTCGCACCGTTCCGTGGTCGTCGCCCAGAAATCCGGTAACGACCGGGACGGGTTTGCCTTCAGGTCGGCCGTTCACCAACGGCACAAAAATGACCTGATAGCCGTTGACCGGGCTACGGTCCCAGCTGCCGTGCTCACCGACAAAGATGCCGTTGCTGAATTCGGGGGAGAGCTTCTCGCCTTGGCTGAACGCAAGGCCAAGCGCTGCCACATGCGAACTCAGGCCGTAGTCGGGCTTGACCGCTTTGGCCACCATGTCGGGCCTCTGCGGATGGACTCTTACATCAACGTGCTCGCCCCAGTAGCTGTAAGGCCAGCCATAGAAGGCGCCCTCCTGCACCATGGTAAGGTAGTCCGGGACCAGGTCGGGACCAATCTCGTCCCGCTCGTTCACGACGGCGAACAGCCGGCCCGTCTCCGGATCGATTGCAAGATTGGTTGGGTTACGCGTGCCCGAGGCATAAATGCGCTTGGCACCCGTCAGGCGGTCGACCTCGTAGATCGCCGCCCGGCCTTCTTCGACGTCGAGGCCGTTTTCGGTAATGTTGCTGTTGGATCCGACGCCGACATAGAGCTTGGATCCATCCGCGCTGGCGACCATCGATTTGGTCCAGTGGTGGTCTATCGGTCCCGCCGGAAGGTCAGCAAGCTTAATACCTGGCTCCTTGATCTGAGTCTGCCCCAGGGAGTATTTGAACGCCATGATCGCGTCCGTGTTGGCGACGTAGAGGGTGCCGTCCACGTAAGTCACGCCGTAAGGTGAGTGAAGGTGGTCGACGAGGATCGTTTGCTCCTCCGGCTTTCCGTCGCCGTCGGCATCGCGAAGCAGGGTGATGCGATTGCCGCCCTTGCCGGCAGTCCCGGCTCTTGCCTTCACTTTGCCTGTGATGAAGTCCTTGGGCCGGAAAGGTGTGGTGCCGGGACTGTTACCTTCGACGACGAGGATATCACCGTTCGGCAGAGGATAGACGATGCGGGGATGCAACAGCCCTGTTGCCATCGCCTGAATTTTCAATCCACCGGTGACGGTCGGCGTCTCCCCAGGTTTCCAGCCCACCTCCTGGGGAACGCTCATGGGCGGCAACAGGTAGTTTTGAGGCTCAGGGAGATAGGGATCTGCCCCGTATTGCCGCATGGGATCTCCGCCCTGATCGCCGCAGGCGGTCAGCGCGACCAAGGCGCAAAGGGCCGGCAAGGCTCCGAGCAATGAATGAGTCACGGTCTGTCTCCGGTCGCGAAGATACGAACCGCGGTCACCGTCCAACCGCGGACGGCGGCCATAAGCAGCAGAATCGTCACGATCACGGAGAGCGAGATCCCCTGCGGCACGACCGAGGTCCAGGCGTCGCGGCTATGGACGAAAACGTTCAGAAGAGAGAGAAGAGCGGCCGCCGCGACGAGTAAGAAGGAGATCCAATTGATGCGTCCCGCACGGCCCGTCAGTAAATCGATGATCAGGGCGATCGTGGCGATGAGAGCCGGAACGAGGCCAGCCGTAATCAGCCACGCTGACGAGTTGGCCCACTGCCAATTCGATGTGTCCCAGTACATGATGTCGGTGGCCAGCCCGGCGATCAGCAGGGTTGCCCCGGCGCCGATGAAGTTTGGGTGCAGCAGTGATCTCGGACGGGCTTCGGGCGCCGGTCTTGCCATGTACCCTCCGAAAGGATTGACGGTTCGCGCCGAGCGACGTGCGGCCGCTCCTCGGAATAGGCGGTCGCCACGCGGCTGAAGACCGCGTGGCGAATCCCGTTCAGCGCAGAAGCATGATCAGGATGATAAGCGGGATCGGAATTCCGACGAGCCAAAGCAGAATGGGCATGGTTGCATCTCCTCAGTTTCTTGCCAGTGATGATTGAGCGGTCGCGTAGTGTTTCTTTCCCCATGTCCCGTCCCGAAGTCCGCCGCCTTCCATGGCGGCGAGGGCCGCGGAGAATGCTCCGATGAACAGTGACAGCGTCAACCAGATGGCCGTTTGCATCGCGGCCTTGCGAGCGGCATCGAGGTCGGCCTTGGCCTGAGTAACGACATCATTGACCCGCTTCTCGGCATCAGCCTGGCTGAGACCCGTACGCGCAGCCACGACCTTGGCGATGTAGCCCTTGTCGTTCGCGTTCACATCACGTCCAGCACGAAAGTCGCTTGTCAGCAGACGCACCATCTCTGGCCGCGGATCGGATTGTCCTTGTGCCTGTGCGGACGGATCGTTGGGGCGCAGCAGCGTGTCGACGTAACCCGCCATAGGCCCGGAGTTCGCTGCGCTTGCCGCGCCTTGGGTGGCGCCGCCGAGGGCGTTGCCAAGAAGCGTGCTGGCGGGCGAGGCCAACAGCACCGCTCCGAGTACGGACGCGACCGCCCAGGCCAGGAAGCCGTGGGCCGTGTCCCTAAACTGGACCTCGGTCGTGTGGACGCCGACCCACTTCGTCCGGAGACGGCCTGCGAGATAGCCGCCGATCGAGGAGGACAGCATTGCCATCACGATGAAGTACAGCCCCGTGCCGATCTTGAACGTCGTAGCCGAAACGCCGGAATTGCCCCAAGGCGACACGACCGCAAAGCCCATGCCGACGCCGAAGGACAGCAGAAGGAGGGTCAAGGCCAGGGACGCCGCCGCGCCCGCCAGCACCGCCGCCCAAGAAACACCGGCTACCGTCGGCTCGACATCTTCGGTCGGGGTACGTCCCAATCCTTCAGCCATCGCGATCTCCAGTTTGTGTCCGTTCTGCCCAAGAAATGCGCAGGTCGTCGGTAAGTTCCTCGAATGAAACTGCCTTGGTAGCGAGCATGTCGATCGAGTTGAGCCCACGCCGAGTTCGAAGGTTAAGAACGCACCTTGACGTGGTTCAAGCCGTTCTCGCATTCGACGCCACCGGGTTAGGTGGCCGCGAGCATCTTAGCGACCAGACAGACTCCATACGCTTGCGCCTTGGACAAATCCGGCGGCGAGTTCATCCCGGAGAACGGTGGAGGCCTGGGTGCGGTTGGCGAAGCGCGCGAAGAGGGCTAAATGATCGCGTCTGCTAACGGCAATCCGCGGGTTGGAACTCGAAAACTCGCTCTTGGTTATGCCCTCAGCGCAACTCTAATGAAGACTTCAGTGTGTTGGATAGCATGGCATGACAAGCGACAGCCAAGTCTCTAAACCAAGCAGTCCAGCTCAACGTGCTGCTGAGGAAGCCTTCGCACAGCCCAAGCCGCGCCTGTCGGAGTACGCTGAGGAGCAACAAGCGCTCGATGTGAACCGGGAACGGCTCAAGCAGGAACGGCTCGCCCGTGAGGCAGGGAGGCATACAGTTGTTGTGCCCACTCCCGAGCTGCCGGACGACACCCCTCTTGCGGATGTCCGTCTGTCAACACGCATACAAAATGCTCTCAAGGCTGCTGGCTTCAGCACGGTCGGTGAGGTCCGGGAAGCTTCTGACGCGACCCTTCTCACCTTGCAGGACCTAGGCAAGAAATCGGTGTCCGACTTGCGCGCCACGCTAGGCCTGCCGTCGTCGGATGGAGTCCGGCCTCGCTAACGTCATCCTCCGCGTTGAGAAGCTGCCGGTCGGAGGCACGAAAGCTGCTGCCCTAGGGGTCTCGAGGAGGAGCTCTTGCTCAAGTTGTTGTTTGCGCCCGGCGCGTCAGCCGTCCCTGAATAACCGGAGGCCCCAGACGTTCCGCGGCCACTTGACGGCCGCCACCACGGCCTCCCCTTTGCTCGGCAATTCTCCAGGCATTCCGGCAAGTGCGTCAGTTGGGATCTGTCCGCGCCTTCGACGAAGCGCACCTTCTGTATCCCCATAGGAAATGGAGAATTCCATGACTCGTGCTTTTCACAAGGAGGGTCACTAGGGGCTGATGGGACATCACCCGGCGAGCCCCTTAATGAGCACATGGCCTACAAACGCGCTGGCCCGGGCGTACCTTGAGCCGTCGGGAGACAGTCACAGCTCGATGCGACGGCCGATCTCAACCAGCTCTTTGCTGGGAATCCTGAAGCGGTCCACCGCATGCGCCGAGTTTCTGGACATGAAAGCAAAGAGAGCGACGCGCCACCGAGTCAGCCAGGGCCGCTTCGGGCGGCTCACCGCATCGTAGCGCTCGATATAGAAGGTAGGACGATCCCAGGCCGGAAGCCCTTCACGTCTCGCCGCGCTTATCGCTGAAGGCAGATCCGGGATTTCCACGAAGCCAAAATGCACGGTCATGTGCCAGAGGCCTTCGCTCAGCTTCTCGCATTTGATACGATCGGCTGGCCGAACGCGCGGGATGCTCTCAAAGCTCACCGAGAGTGCAACGACCGTCTCGAATAGCGAACGCGTTTGCCTGACGTAGTTCACGATGATGGGCGGCATTCCCTTGCCGAGCCGCGTCAGGAATATGCCCGTGCCCGGCACGCGGTCTATGTCTTCCGCGGTCAAGCGGGCCAGAAAGGCGCCGGGGGTTTCGGAATGGATGGCATTGCGCCTGTGCAGGGTGGTGATACCGGAATGCCAGGTGATCATGACAATGAACACCAGGAGGCCGAAGGTGAGCGGGATCCAGCCGCCCTCGAACAGCTTCAAGAGGTTGGCGGCAAAGAAATTGAGATCGACGCTGAGCAAGACGACCGCGATCGCGACCGATTGCCATAGCGGCCAGTGCCATCGCCTGCGCATCACTTCGAACAGCAGGATAGTGGTGAGAACCATCGTGGTCGATACCGCCGTTCCGTAAGCGCCAGCAAGCCGATCCGACGTTCCGAATGCGACCGTGAGAACGATGGTCATCACCATCATCGTCCAGTTCACGAACGGAACGTAGATCTGACCGTATTCGTCGGCCGATGTCTGCCGAATGCGGACGCCCGGAAACCAGCCGAGCTGCATCGCCTGACGCGTCATCGAGAAGGAGCCGGTGATGATGGCCTGGCTGGCGATGATGGTGGCCAGGGTGGCAAGCGCCACCAGAGGGTAGAGCGCCACGGACGGAGCCAGTTTAAAGAACGGGTTGGAGTCGAGGTCTGGCGACGCAATGAAGGTGGCCACCTGCCCCGCATAACTGAGAATTAGCGTGGGCAGCACGATGCAGTACCAGGCGATGCGGATCGGAGCGCGACCGACATGGCCCATGTCCGCGTAGAGCGCTTCGCCGCCCGTCAGAGCCAGAAACACGCCACCGAGCACGGCGAAGCCGAGAAAGCCATGCGTCGTCAGGAGATGAATCCCATAGACCGGATTAAGTGCGGCCAGCACTTCGGGGTGGTTAAAAACGCCAAATACACCCAGCCCTCCGATACTGATGAACCACAGCAGCATGATTGGTCCGAAGGCCTTGCCGACCGAGGCCGTACCCCGATTTTGCAAAGCAAACAGGCCGAGCAGGATCACAACGGCAATCGGCATCGTATAGGGCTTGAAAATCGCCGTGGCCACATTCAGGCCTTCGACGGCGCTGAGCACGGAGATCGCGGGCGTGATGATCCCGTCGCCGTAAATGAGGGCGGCGCCGAAGAGGCCCGCGATCAGCAACCAACGGCCTCGCCCGGACCAGCGCGCGCCCGTCATGGCCATCAGCGCCAATATGCCGCCTTCACCGTGATTGTCGGCGCGCATGACAAGTAGGCTGTATTTGATCGAGATCGTGACGATCAGAGACCAGAACACCAGTGACAGTGATCCAAGCGCGGCCTCGGCGTCGAACGCGCGGCCCATCAGATGCACGATCGTCTGCAGCGTGTAGAGCGGACTGGTGCCCAGATCGCCATAGACGATGCCGAGCGCGAGCAGGGTCGTCGCGCGGCTTGGGGAAGGCTCTGTACGCCTATGAGGCTGTCCGGTGAAAGTGGTTCCCGCGGAGAGCGCCGCGGTCGATGCGTAGGGCATGGGATCAAAGCTCCCGGAGGGAAATCAGAGCATGCGGTTGCCAATCAGGGTGTCTTGTCGTTCTCATTTCTTGGCGCGCATGACGATAGCGAGCGGGGCCTCGGTCTGGCCAGCGTTTTGGCCGCAACTGGCGCCTGTGGTGCCCAACTGCGACCTGGACGCGGCGTGAGATGAGGATCCGCTCCCATTCGGAAAGTCCCATCGTGGAGCTCGAGGATCGTTCCAGGTGGCGAATCCGTTCTCGCCGACTTGCGTCTCACCCTGTACTGGAAACCGGACACCGACTTCAGCCTCGCCGGGGCGGGCGATGGCGTCGTCTCCCGTGCATTCGTCGGTGGTGGCGCAAAAGTCTGCGTGATACTCGCACGCGAACGCCGGCCTATTGGGACGTCACGAACGAAAACCAAGGACAGCTGAGTCAGGTCGCAAGCGAGGAGGAAAAGCCATGTCAACAGCCAAGAAACCTCTCAACCCGATGATTTTCCGGTCCACGCGGAAGGTGAGAAAGTCAAGAGACAGGATGGTGGTCCCATTGCGGAAGCAGACGACCCGGCTGTCGCGGAGGACGTAGCCGAGCGCCTCAATGACGACGAGGCGAGACGCGAAGAGGACAAGTGGTCGGCATGATCGTGTTGCCGGCGATGTCTTCGATCGTCGACACAGTCTAGGTAAGCGTCCCGATGAGTTTCAGTCCGGCCGCTTGGAGGGTCTGCTTCCGGGCCCGGGCAAGGTCGAACCATGCTGCCGCCACCACGCAACGATCGTTACACCGGCATCCGGCACCATTTGAGGGTGCAATCCTTTCGCGCCTTGACGGTCCTCCTTTCTTGGGGGCTCATCGTCGCCGCGTTCTACGAAAAGCCTGAATTGTTGACCGGCATCCAGGATACAGCGTGCTCGAAAGTTTCGGCGACAACATTCCTCCGCCTTGGGGACCTCGCATTGAATTCGTCTTTCGAGAGATCGGCGGGTTCAACTGGCTGCAGATCACCTTGATCGTTGTCGGGCTGCGGATCGTGTTGTTTGGCGTCGCCAGCAAATGGCGGATGCTACGCGGCCGACGGTGACTTCGCGACCTGCGGCGCCGAGGGCGCTGGTCGACGGCAGTCGGATGTTCTACGCCCCTCGCTCACGTCCCAGGTGCCGTTGCGCTTCGGAACCGAAAAGGCGCTCCCGGGCAGCGCTGCGGGTTGGCAGGGGGACCGAGGGACTGGAAACCCATCCCAAGGCTGGTAACCGACTTCGCTGACGATGAGCGATCGCGGAACTACAATCCAACTATGCGCGCAGCAGGAACGACCGCCTCGGGATCGAATTGATCTCGCGCAAAAACATCGCGACGGCCGGCAAGCTTATTTCCGGGTGTCCGGGTATGAGGAAAGGCGACGTTACCTGCCCTGACTGTGGCGCCGGCTACTGCCGGATCGAGCTCGAGTCCCGGAAGGGCGAGCCCGGGCAGTACAAGTGTCGGATCTGCGACCGATCCCTCGAGGTATTCGACGGATCCACCGAGATAAGCTACCGCCTCACCATTGAGCCTTCTGACTGGCGGCCGCAACGAACTTAGACATGACCGAAGACCTGGACCTGGCGACCGCGATGAAGCGGTTGAGCCTGACCGGGCCGTCAACCTGTAAAGGCTTGCGGCCGATGAGGACGATCCGGCGTTCAAAGCCCAGATCGAGCAGGCCGCCGCCTACCGGAGCTTGCGGCTCGGCGGGTGAAGGAAGCGGGCTCCCTAGCCCTCCGGAATTGACCAAGTCGTCGCTTGAGAGCTGTTCGTTCGGTCTCAGCAGCCAATGCTGCCCTTACCCCTTAGCGAGCCTGTCCTTTACCTCTTCCACAGGCCACTTTTGATCCGCAGGTATTACCCGAACCGGGCCATCTTCGCTAACGAGCGCGTGCGAAGGGGGGCCATCGCTCAGTTTCAATACTGTGAGATCGGTCTCCGGCTTCCATAGGACGGTGATATCGAGATCGCCGGGAAAAATTCGCCATCGCGAGCCGTCTTCCAGCTCCACTATGTGACCTTCTGCATGCGCTTTTATCTTCATCGAGTGAGACCGACGTTGCGCTCGATCGTCTTTAAGTGTGTCAAGCCCGAAACCACCGATCTCTTTTCGTCCAGCTCTCCAGCCGCGATCTGACCGAAGTGGTCCGTAACCGCTTTGCGAGCTTGGACCTGATCGCAATGATCCAGGTCCTTCATCTGCTCAAAAACCGCCATGGTGCGCTCGATGGCGGCGGCTCCAACCCTTTCGTCCGGTGTCATGACCAGAGCTCCAAAATGACCTAACGAGACACGGGACCTCACAGTTCCCTGACGCTGCTTTCCACCCCCGCTGGAGTAGCATTAGACGCTAAGCTCGGACTGCGAATGCCTCCCAGCCAAGCCCGACAAAGGCGACATCGGCGCGGCTGGAGCGCCGGGCCAGCAGGGTCAGCCAGGCCCTCCCGGACCTCCAGGCAAGAACGGCAAGGATGCCGTCGTATATGATCATTTGCTCCTCGGAGCCGTTCAGGTCGCACTAGTCGCGGCCGGCGGCTCGACCATCAATCACATCCGATCGTCGATGTGCGAATGGTGTGCGACCAGAATTGCAACTGCTGGCCGACGCGCTATCGGGAGCGCCGGCCGGCACTGGCCGATCGCCCGATCTGGCCTGTGAGCCGCCCGCAACTGACCGCCCTGCTCTCGGCCATTACAACGGTCACGCTTCGACCTCCGGGGCGGGAGGCGAAGGGGGGCATCAAGGGCGCGATCGTCGGCGGCGTCGCCGGCCATTGGCAGGCCAAGGCAAGCTCGGTGCGGCTGCGGGTTGTGTTGTCGGTCATCACGAGGCCAACAAGCAGAACGCGACCATTTCGAACGCTGCTGCGGATCAGGAGAGCCGGCCGCCAGTTCCGCGAGTAGCGCTCCTATACTGCCTTCGAGGACGAAGCTGTATTCGTCCTCGCGATGATGCCGGTGCATGGGAGCCGCCAAGGCGCGCGGCTGCATCGGGGTGCTCGACGAGCGCAAAACGTTTGCCGGCATCTTCCCCTTCGACGAGGAAGCGGGCGCTGGTCCCTCAAAGAATTGCGAGGTGAGGAGCACCATGGCAACACCGAGAGTTCTCCGGCCCGGCTGACGGCCACCTCACCCTCATAGCCGTTGCGCAACCAGAACCATCGTATTCGCCGCATCCGGTCCGATCAACGGAGGAAGCTTGGCCCCAGCGCCGTTGACATGCGGCAAGCGCGGCGAGGCGGTCCCGCGGATTATGGTTCGTCAACTCGGCGCATCGCTTTTCGCGTCCTTTCCGCTCGATGCGACCCGCGAACCCTGGGCTTTCTCGACCGATGGCTGAACCTGCCGAACTTCCGCGTGCATGGCACGGTGCTCGAGATAGAGTTCGCCGGCGACCAGCATGACACCGGCACAAGCCAGTCCAAAAGCGGCGGCGACGAGATCTCTGTAATCATCCATGGCTTCGATCGAACGTGGCGACACTTTTGACACCAGCATCGGCGGCTGATTTTATCACCGCGAAGGTGCGGCACGACAGCGGTGGTGGGGTTGTCACGGAGAGGAAGGCGCGCCCGACACGCCTGGGCTGCCGCGAAACAGAATGTTGCCCGCGCCACTCCTCTCCGTAGGTCTCAACTGGCGATTTCTATATCCCGCTGCGGGGGCCTCAGAGATCCTTCGAGCAACCGCCAAACCTGCGGAGATCTGAGCGGGTCATCGATCCAAGCCGAAGGGGGTCGAGCCCGAGGGGGCTGCGCGAATCTTGCTACCCATCTGTGCTCGAACCTGTTCAATACATGCCGAGGCAATCGGATGTGAGCCATGGCCCGCCCTCCTCAAGCTGCCAGGGCCCGCGAGGTCGACCGGAGACGGCACGGTTTGCCGCCGGGCGGATTGCGGGGGCCGCCGTCCAGATCGCACAGGGCCTCGAGGATCTCGTCGATCGTGACCGGTGCTTTCAATCCGGCCGGTGCCCGCAACGAGGGGCACGAAGCGATGGCCGATGCGTCGGACGCCCATGACGCCAGAATTGCGCGCTTCTCTGAGGTCAACAGCGAAGGGTCCGCCAGCACGTCCCTCGGATGTTCGAACACGGTCCCGGGATGCAGGAGCGCGTTGATGTCGATGACGTTGTCGTCGAAAGCGGTCGTCGGCCGCATGATCTCCTCCATTCTATAGACGAAGCCGGGGCCGCGCGTCGGCGACGCGCGGCATGGAGCAAGTGGATGAGAATTAGGCCGCTTTGGCCTCGATCTGGTGCACGTTGCCGGAAGACGGCGTTGCGCCGTTGATCGCGATGCGCCGCGGCTTCATGGCTTCCGGGATTTCCCGCACCAGCTCGATCTTGAGCAAGCCGTTGTCGAAGGCCGCGCCCTTCACCTGGACGTAGTCCGCCAGGTTGAACTGACGCTTGAAATGACGGGTTGAGATCCCCCTGTAGAGGAATTCGCGCTCCGTCTTCTCTGTCTTGCCGCCTTCGATCGTGACGACGTTCTGCTCGGCCGTGATCGAGATTTCATCCGGCGAGAAACCGGCCACCGCCAGCGTGATCTGGTAACGGTCTTCGCCGAGCCGCTCGATGTTGTAGGGGGGATAACCTTCGTCGGTGGCCCGCTGAGCCGTCTCGGCGAGGTCGAACAGACGGTCGAAGCCGATCGTCGACCGGAACAGGGGCGAGAAGTCATAAGTGCGCATAGCCAAATCCTCCAAAGAGCAAGATGGGTATGAGGCACCGGACACGACCGGTGCCCGTCTCAGGTCCGAGGCCCCGGAGGGCACCTCGGACGCCACCCGAAGGTGACGCGGAAAAAATTAGCAAAACCGGTTTTGGTTTCAAGAGGGGGAATGAAAAATTCGATCGAGCCTCAGGCGATGCCGATCAAGTCCCGCAGCGTGGCGATGAGCTCCGCGCCAAGATAGGGTTTCGGCAGGAACACGCTCCCTGCCGGCAATTCATCTCTCGCGGCTCGCACATGGCCCGACGTCGCGACTATCTTGATCGGCGGCCAGCGGTCACGGACGAACCGGGCAAGCTTCAACCCGTCCATCGAACCTGGCATCTGGATATCGGTGAAAACGAGGTGGATGTCGGATCGGGCCGACAGGATTGCGATGGCTTCGTCGGCATTGGCCGCCGGGACGACTTCGAAACCCCCATTCTCCAAAACCTCGACGGAATCCATGCGTAGCAGAAATTCGTCTTCGACGATCAGGATGACGGGCTTCACCTTCGGCATTTCGGTACGAACCTCCGAAGTCCAAAGCGAAGCGGGAAGGATTCGTTCCGAAAAGGGGGCCTTACAAACCCGCAATCATGGGTTGGCTGGAATTCGCAACCCTACTTGCGTGGCAGCCGAACCGTAAACGTCGTGCCGGTTGGTTCCTCGGATTTGACGGCGATCTCCCCACCATGGGCCTCGACGATCAGCTTCGCGATGTAGAGCCCCAGGCCGAGATGGGAGTGCTCGCCCGTATCCTGGATTGGCCACGCATCCACGATTGAAAAATGGTCTTCTGGGCTTCCGCGGGAATGGGCGGGCCGGGATTGTGAACGCTCACGCGGAGTGTCGCCGGATCGGTCCCCGTGATCGCGACCGTGACGGGACCGGATGCGTCACTGTACTGGATCGCGTTCCCGATCAAATTGGACATCACCTGCCCCATCCTCGCGGCGTCCCACATCCCGGTGGGATCCCCGTGGTGCGTGACCTCGATCGTCTGCTTCTCGTGAATGCCACGCAGTTCGTTGGCAATCGACTGGCACAGCGAAAGCATGTCGGTTTGGGCTTTCTTGACAGGAAGATCGGTTCCGAAAGACGCGCGGGTGAGATCGAACAGATCATCAAGGATCCGGGTGGCCCGGTCCGTCGTACTGACCAGTTCGGACACCATCTTCGGGTGCTTCGGATCGGTGGGGCCCGCGCGCTTCATCCATTGGGCTGCCATCGACGCCGCCCCGATGGGATTCCGCAGGTCGTGACCGAGGATACCCAGGAACAGATTCCGGGAATTGTTGATGGTCTTGGTGTAATGGGCCACGGACTCCGCGACAGCCTGGTCGATCGCCTCGTTGAACCGGGTGAGGTCATCGAGGTCCGTGCCGGCGAGGTTTTGTTGATGGGCTGCCCATTGCTTGACGACGCTGGCCCGCAGCGCCCGATATTCCGAAACCATCTGATCGATGTCGAAGCCATCGGCTAGACGAAGCGCCGCGTGGATCTCGGCCGCGCTCCTGCGAAACGGTCCGTCCCTGTCGGCCAGGCCCCGCGACTTGTCCATCTGCTCGGACGGGCTTTGCTCGGACTCCAGGTCGTTGGCCACGAACTTAAGGATGTCGACGATATGATCCTGGAGCGCCAGCCGCGACATTCCGTCGCTCGCGGGCGTCCTGGTCCGGGCGAATTCGGTCCATTCGTTGATGATAGCGGACTCGTTTTGCCGGATGAAATCCGCCAGCCTCAGATGTGCGGTGGGCTGGTGTTCCTTGCCGGTCATGTCACCCCCGCACTCGCTTTCATAAAGACTGCACCTGTGGCTCTTCAGCCTAGGCTCATAGTGGAGCAGATACCAGTCAGCCGATCCGCTTGAGATCGCGCAGTCTTGGGCTCCACCCAGGGCGTCCGGACCATCGACGCGCCTTCGCGACATCTCTCCGAATGCGAGGAGGCCAGTTGATTGCCGTCGGTCGGGCGGACACTCTGGACATTTGTCGCCGATGGAATCCAGAACGTCGCCGACCTCCTCGACGGCCTGGTCGGCGGAGATGCCGCGCGGCGGGTCCGGTTTGGCCGCGTCAAACGCTCGGTCACGGGCGTGCGGGTCGGCGCGGTCCTTCGCCCAGCCGTTCTCCTCGCATTCGTGGACGGCGCCCGCCTCCTGCAGCACGCCGATCGCCCAGCCCTGCAGTGGCCGGATCGCCGGTCATCGTTCCTTCATCAGCATCGAGATTGCTCCTGCCTGGACGAACCCTTCCGCCCACCCGGTCGTTCCGGGCGGTTAGCACGGGTCAGGGATTCGCAATCGGCAGGACTGAATCTTGTCCCCTTTTCCGCAGGGTCTGTGCAAAAGATCGCTAGGTCAACTGTCTGATCTTCCACTATCCGCGGCGACTATCCGCAGCGGCCGCCGCACCTTCACAGCTTCGTCCGGGGACTCGTCTTGGTCAGGCCCGCAACAAGCGGAGCGTATGTGGAGAGCCTGTCGGTTAGGAACTCGGTGAAGAGCCGCACGCGCTTCGTCTTGCGGGTCTCGCCCTTCGTGAGAAGCCAAAGCGTGCCGTACATGTGCAGGTCGCTGCCCGGCACTCTCGCCAGCAGAGGGTCTGCATCTCCGACGAAGCAGGGCGGCGTCGTGATTCCTAGTCCTTGCCGTACGGCGGCGATCTGAGCCTCGGCGTCGGTTACCCTAAACGGAACCCGTGCGGTGCGGACCTCGCCTTCGCTGGCACAGTCCGGAATGCCATGCGTGCTGATGACGATCCAACGCGCGGGATCGGGCGCGCCTGAGCGCGATGCGGCGCGTCGCTCGGGGACATGTAGACGCCTCCGAACACTTCCGGCCCTTTCAACCATGAAGGTTGAGCGGCAGGGTCCTGCGGTCGTAGACGACGCGGATAGCGACATCGGCCTCCCAGTTGGTCAGGTTGACCAACTCACCCGATGCCAAGATGTCCATTTCGATGTCCGGATGCAGACGTGCGAACTCGGCGAAGTCCGGCATGAGCAGATGCGTCGCGAGAGGCGGCGCCAACGTCACCCGCAGAAGCCCGCGTACGCTCCCGTCAGGCGGTAGCCCGAAGGTAGCTTCTCGAACAAGTGCGCGCCGAGCCGTTCCTCCAATTGGGCGACGCGCCGCAGCACTTTCGCATGGTTCACGCCTACGCGTTCGGCGGCCGCCCTCACCGAGCCTCCGCTCGCAACGGCGAGGAAATAGCGAACGTCATCCCCGTCGATCATGGTGCAATCCGGCACCGGTTCGTGCCCATTCAGAAACACTATGTAGCACACCGAACAACAGAAATTGGGCGATTTCTCTGGCTTTCACGGCAAAAAAGCCCAATTCCAGACGGCCGGATGCCGGGAGTCCCGGCCGGAGCCACGGGCCTCCTATCCGGTTCGATTTCGCACCAGCGATGTGCGCGTTTGCGCACTCAAAGCCGGACGCAGCCGGGCTTATTTCGACGAGAACGCGGGGACGTCCCCGAACCATCAAAAGCAGAACCTAGGAAGATGTCATGGGAAAGTTGGACAATAAGGTCGCAGTCATCACGGGCGGATCGAGCGGGATGGCGCTGGCGAGCGCCAAGGTGTTCGTCGAAGAAGGCGCCTACGTTTTCATTACGGGCCGGAGGCAGGAGGCGCTCGACGAAGCCGTCAGGTTGATCGGCCGGAACGTGACCGGTGTGCGCGGCGACGCGGCCAATCTCGACGACCTCGACCGCCTGTTCGACACGGTCAAACGGGAAAAGGGTAAGATCGACGTCCTGTATGCGAGCGCCGGCATCGGCGAAGCCGTCCCGCTGGGCGAGATCACCGAGAAGCATTTCGATGCGACGTTCGGGCTGAACACGCGCGGAACTCTGTTCACCGTGCAAAAGGCTCTGCCGCTGTTGAGCGATGGCGCATCAATCTTCATGACTGGATCGGTCGCTTCGCTGAAAGGCTTCCCCGGCTACAGCGTGTATGCGGCGAGCAAGGCGGCGTTGCACGCCTTCGCACGCGGGTGGCTCAACGAACTGAAGGCCAGGAATATTCGGGTGAACGTGCTGCATCCGGGGCCGATCGCCACACCGATGCAGGACCAGGTTCTCACCGAGGAAGCGAAGCGAATGTTCGAGTCGCTGATCCCGCGCGGAACGATGGGTCGTCCCGAGGAGATCGCGGCGGCCGCGCTGTTTCTGGCTTCGGACGATTCGAGTTTCGTGAACGGGCTGGAGTTATCCGTGGACGGCGGCTTCTCGGCCATCTGATTTCGCGCCGCATTACATCGGAGGTCACCTATGTACCCCTCATCGAAACAATCCGAGTTGATCCGTTTCTCGCGTGTCGGTGCGGGCTCCACCGTCATCGATGTCTACCCGGGCGATGGCGATTGGACCCGCCTCTTCTCCGACATCGTGGGGCCCGAAGGACGCGTCTACAGCTTCGTGCCGGCGGAAGTCGCCCATTTCAAGAACGATCCGGTCGGGCGGATGCAGACGCTGGCGAAGGAGCCGGGCCGAGAGAACGTGGAGGCGGTTTCCGCGGATCTCGTGACGTTCCATGGCATCGCCGGGCCGGCGGACGTCTTGTGGCTGCACCTGTTCTACCACGATCTCCACACCGACCTGATCCAGGCCAAGGGTGCGACGGCGGCCGGCTTCAATCGGGCCGTTTATGAGCTTCTCAAGCCCGGCGGCTCCTACGTCATCGTCGACCACGCCGCCGCCGCGGGGACGGGTACGGGCGACACCCGATCGCTGCACCGGATCGACCCGGCCTCCGCCCGCGCGGAGGTGGAAGCGGCCGGCTTCGTGCTGGACGAGAAAAGCACCATGCTCGCGAACAAGGGCGATACGCACTCAATCAAGGTGTTCGACCCCTCGATCAAGGGCGAGACCGATCGCTTCGCCTACCGATTCGTGAAGCCCAAAGCGTGAGCGACGGCGATCGATAAGCCGGGACCGCACATGCCCCCCACAACCACCCGACGAGAAAGACCTTCCATGACCGCCGCGTTTCCGAACCACTCGCTCGACCAGATCTTCCGTTCCGCCCGCACCTTCAACGACTGGACCGATCGTCCCGTCGATGACGCGAAACTGCGCGAGATCTACGATCTCATGAAGTGGGGGCCGACGTCCGCGAACGGCAGCCCCGCGCGTTTCGTCTGGGTGCGTAGCGCCGAGGGCAAGGCCAAGCTCGCCGCTCTCGCCATGGAGCCGAACAGGCCGAAGGTTTTGAAGGCTCTCGTCACCGTCATCGTCGGCCACGATCTGGATTTCGCCGGCGAGCTCCCGAAGCTCATGCCTCACAGCGCCGAGATGATGCAGCAGTATTTCGCGTTGCCGGGCGTGGCGGAGTCCACGGCAATGCGGAACGGGACGCTGCAGGGCGCCTACCTCATCATCGCCGCGCGGGCGTTGGGCCTGGACTGCGGCCCCATGTCCGGCTTCGACAACGCCGGCGTAAACGAGTCGTTCTTCGCGGGCTCGCGGATCCGCTCGAACTTCATCTGCAGCATCGGCCACGGCGATCCGGCCTCCGTATTCCCACGCAACGCCCGCCTTAGTTTCGAGGAAGCAGGCCGCCTCGCGTAGGCGGCCTGCTTGGCGCCGGCGATCGGATGAATCGAAAATGGAGATCTCCATGAGCATCGAAGAGAATGTTCAGACCGTGAAGGATTTTCTTGCCGCGTTGAGCCGCGGCGAACTTCAAGCGCTGCTGGCGCTGTCCGCCGAAGACATCGAGTGGATCATTCCGGGCAAGGACTGGGCGCTGGCAGGCACACACCGCGGGCACGCGGGACTGACGAGCTTGCTCAAGAAGGCTTCCGAAACGACCCAGATTTCCTACCCGAAGCCGCCGGAATTCGTGGCGCAGAAAGACCGCGTTATCGTCATCGGCTTCGCCATGGGGACGGTCGTAGCTACGAAGAAGCCGTTCGAGGATCATTGGGTCTTCGCCATGACCGTTCGGGAAGGAAAGCTCGCGCAAATCCGGGAGTACATCGACACGCAAGCGCTGGCGCGAGCCTCCGAGACAGACGCTCCCCGGACTTAAGCTCGTCCGGTCTGTACCCCAGCCGGTGTGGGACGCTACGTCGCCGGCGCGGGATCTTCCTTCACGCCGCGGGCGACGACCCGCAGCGCCCCGTCCGGAAGCGGTCGCTGCAGCTTGAGCGCCTCTTGCGCCGGCGCGGTCATCCAGGTCTCGATCTCTCCGGCGTCAGGATCATGGGCATCGCCTTGGGATGGATGGCGCCGACCTCGGCGTTTGGCTCCGTGGTCAGGAAAGCGAAGATGTCGTTGGTGGGCTCGCCTTCCTTGACCCACGCCGAGGCAGGAGGACTAAGTCCGCCGTCCGCCGCTTCCTCGGCGTCTTTGAGCAGCGTCTTGCGGGGCGTGCCCATCTGCGCAGGTCGAGGACCTGGCTCGCGCGCGCGGCTACGGGAAAGTCAGCCGGTACTTCTCTCTACGTCACCGGCATCACCCAGGACCAGCTCCCCGGCGCCCCCAAATACGCCGACGAAGGCAGTTGGAATTGGAGCGACCCGGCGACAACGCGCTCGGTGAATGCCTATTACGGTGTGCCGGTGGCTTGAGGCGGCACGACACTTTGGCGCCTGGCTGCCCGACGGCGAAGCTCGCTCTTCTGCCGACCACGGGCCAACCTACCGCCGCACCCGGCTCGAGCGAGGAGTCCTGAAAGTGAGTGATGCCTTGCGTGTTCTGGCCGTGGAGGATGAAGCTCTGATCGCCAGCTTCGTCGAGGATGCCTTGTCGGATGGCGGTTTTGAGGCCTGCGGCTTTCTTACGGAATCTCAGAAAGCTAGGGTCTTAACCTGTTTTGAATTTCGCGGCCTAACCTTCCCGCTTCCATAAGAATAAATCCCAGCGCCGCCGGAGGGTGGCGCTGGGACTTTTGATGAATGAACCGGGCTTGGCAGGGCGGCTCACTCACGGGGTTGTCTAATTTTCTGAGCCCGTGACCGTTCCTGCGGTGGCTTAATTTGATCTGGCGATAGAGCCCCGCCAAAAAATAAGTCCCAGCGCCCCGGGGAAGGCGGCGCTGGGACTGAGTGCGAAGGCGGACTTTGTGTGGGCAGGATTGACGCCCTCGCCAATTGCCTAATTTTCCCGACATTGAATCGTTCCTATCGAGTGGCCTGTTTTGATTTTGCGAGTGGCCTATTTCGGCCAGTACCGAGTCAAGGGGGCCAGACGAGTTTCCGGTCGCGCAGCAGCCGGCGACAGATGAATCTCGGGGACGAGGGGATGGTGAGTCGGAACCGCCCGCCCCCCGTTCGTCTTTAGTCCGAAGTCCCATACCCGGAGCGTTGCGTTCACCATGGCACCTAGCGAACTGGAAGGGCTTTTTGCGACTTTCACTCGTCACCTGTCCCGTCGCGCTCTACCCCGCGACATCGGAGAGCGAGAGGATCTCGTTCAATCAACTCAACCGGGCGACCGGGCACCGGATCAAATACCTGAAGGTCGACGCCGACACCGGCGATGAGGTCGCCAACGAGGACATCGTCAAGGGTTACAAAGTCGATACCGACACCTTCATCGAGGTGACCAAGGAAGAGCTCGAGAACGTCGCGCTGGAGTCGACCCGGACGATCGAGATCGACGAGTTCGTCGACCGCAGCGAGATCGCCCCCCGGTACCTGATCCGCCCCTACTGCCTCCGTCCGGACGGCAAGATCGGGCACGACGCCTTCGCGGTGATCCGCGAGACCATCCACGAGATGGACAAGGTCGCCATCGGTCGCCTGGTGCTGACCAACCGCGAGCACATCATCGCGCTCGAGCCCCTGGACAAGGGCCTGATGGGTACGCTGCTGCGCTATCCCTACGAAGTGCGCGATCCCAAGGAGTATTTCGACGAAATCCAGGACGTCAAAGTGACCAAGGACATGCTCGACCTCGCCCGGCATATCGTCGAGCAGAAGGCCGGCAGCTTCGAGCCCGAGAAGTTCGAGGACCAGTACGAAAGCGCCTTGGTGGAGCTCATCAACCAGAAGCGCGTCGGCAAGCCGATAACGCCGAAGGAGCGCCCGCGTGGAGAGAACGTCGTTGATCTGATGGACGCGTTGCGCAAAAGCGTAGGTGGTGCATCGGCCGAAACCATGGCCCAGAAGAAGCCGCCCAAGAAGGCCAAGAAGGCGGCAGCTGGTCAGAAGGAAATGCTGATGCCGATCGCAGGCAAGAAGGCGGCCGCCAAGCAGACAGCGGCGAAGAAGCCTGCGAGGTCGCAGCGGAAGTCCGCGTGAAGCACCCGGTGACGCCGGATGGACGCTACTTCGTCGTCCGCGGTCGCCTTTGGAGGATGGCCAATCCGGAACTGGAAGAGGACGAACGTTCGAGGTTGGTCAAGCGGCTTATGACGGCCAGGCGCGCGGTCCGGGATGCGAAGGCCGACAAGGACCAGGATGCCGAAGCCGCTGCGCATCGCGCCGTGGACGAAGCCAAGCGAGCGCTGGGTGAGCGGGGACCGGTCTGGTGGACGGATGGTGCTGCGGATTTCAATCGTCACATGGCGAAAAACACGCCCTACGCCGCGTTGTACGCCAAGCTCTCGCCGTCCCGCAGTTGAGCTCCGGACATGCCGCGAAAACTGAAGACCTACCAGACCTCGCTCGGCTTCTACGATCTCGCGATCGCGGCGCCGTCGATGAAAGCGGCGCTCGAGGCGTGGGGCGCGGGCAGCAACCTCTTCCATCAGGGCTTCGCCAAGGAGATCGATGATCCGGACGTCGTGGCCGTGACGAGGGCGAAGCCGGGCGTCGTGCTGAAGCGGCCGGCCGGATCGATCGGGCAGTTCGCCGAGCATGCCGAACTGCCCGATCTGGACGGGGAAGCGGGAGGTCCGAAGAGGAGCCGCCGTGCCGAGCCAAAGGGGCGACCGGCCCACAAGATTAGCGTCGAGGACGCACGCAGGGCAGCGGCGGAGTTCGAGCGCGAGCAGAACCGGCGGGATTCCGAGCGCCGGAAGGAAGAGGCGGCGCGGGAGAAGGCCGGGGCCAGGCGAGAGAAGCTGATCGCGAAAGCGCAGGAGGCGCTGGACGCCGCACAGCGCCGCCACGAAGAACGGTCCGAGATCCTCGATGCCGAGCGGCGCGACGTCGAGAAGCGAATCGAGGCCGAGGACACGCGCTGGGAGAGCGAGAAAAATCAGGACGGACGTTGAGCGGGCGCGATCTGAGAGATAAGGGAAGCCTCGCTCATTTCGAACAACGCAAGAGTTCAGTGCGGCCTTGGGAGCGGGCTTCCTGGAAAGCGAACCCCGAACCGCTGCATGAGGCTTGGAACGCTGCTCATGTCCATGTCGAGCGCGTAGCTCGCGCAAAGCGCCGCAAGCCGCTGCGGATCGGAAGGGCCGCCCGCCAGCTCCGCCCCCAGCTCGCGAAAGTAATTTTCGAAGCCCGCGGGGGATATGATTTCCAATACCCGGGCGGGAGCGTCGCCTGCGTTCCAAAAGGTACGCCATTGTTCGCGCGGCTTGAAGATCAGGTCCCCGGCTTGCCGATCACCACGGAATCTCCGAGCAGCGCCCCGATGCTGCCTTCGAGGACGAAGCTGTATTCGTCCTCGCGATGATGCCGGTGCATGGGAGCCGCCAAGGCGCGCGGCTGCATCGGATGCTCGACGAGCGCAAAACGTTTGCCGGCATCTTCCCCTTCAACGAGGAAGCGGGCGCTGGTCCCTCCAAGAACTGCGAGATGGCCGTCAGCCGGGCCGAGAACTTTCGGTGTTGCCATGGTGCTCCTCACCCTCATCCGTCGCGCAGCTAGAACCATCGTATTCGCCGCACCCGCTTCGATCAACGGAGGAAGCCCTGCCCACGGCGTCACGGACCACGTTTCGAAGCGTTCAGCGAAAGCGGCGGAAGAATCGCTCGCCTGGAAACGTCTCTTTCCGGCCGCGCGGGGGAACGCTTCTTAATAACCGAATTCGAGAAAAATAGGAACATCGTCGCCAGAAGCATGTTGTGCCGGGCCACTACTGGAGGACGACATGAATAAGAAACTTTTGCTTTTGCTGACGGCTGCTTCGCTTCTGGCCGGTCCGTCGTTTGCGCAAAACCCGCCGGCTACCGATCGACCCAACAACAACGCGGTTAACAGCTCCGGCCAGAAAAATTCGAACAAGCCCGTATCAGGCGCCAACAGCTTCACCGAGGGCCAAGCCAAATCGAAGATTGAGGAAGCCGGCTACACCAACGTCACGTCCCTGAAGAAGGACGGCAACGGAGTGTGGCGCGGGAAGGCCAGCAAGGGCGGCGCGTCGACCGACGTCAGCCTGGACTTCCAAGGCAACGTGAACGCGGCCAAGTGACCGAGCGCGCAGCGGCAAACACAGAGAAGGATTCGATATGACCGTTACGATTTCACGCCTCTACGACAACTATTCCGACGCGCAACGCGCGGTGACGAGCCTGGAGGCGGCGGGCGTGCCGCACTCGGACTTGAGCATCGTCGCCAACAATTCCGACAGTTGGTACAGCGCCGACAAGAAGGTCGATCGCGATCGCGACGGGGTCGACGATCGTGCCGAAGGCGCGGCTACGGGAGCGGGCGTCGGCGCGGGCCTCGGCGGCGCAGCCGG
>NZ_JACMYP010000064.1 GCF_020889705.1 Bradyrhizobium altum
CCCGGGAGACTACGCCACCCTCAATTCCCACCAACCTCGCGACGGCACCTAGGCTCGCGGGAGGACAGTCTGAACCTCTGTCCCCGATAAACTTCAGGAACCATGTAGTGGTGGTTGGCATCGAACCACTTGGTCATCTCCTGCGCAGGTGCGCCAAACCCGCGCGATCCGTGACCGCAACTCGCATCCTGGCGGTCGCGTTGTGAACCGCGGGCCATGTCGAAGTACGTCTTGAGCCAAACCGATTGGGCTTTCGACGCGTAGATTTCAGGGATGGCGCCAACCATGACGCTCGTGTCGAGCACCTGATCGTACAACGAGAAATCGTTCGACGGAATGACGGTGACACCGAAGGATTTCTGGCGAGCCCAGTTCGCAGCACGCAGGCCGGCTGCGTCCTCGAGCAATTGCTGTTCGCTGAGTGTGCCGGCCCAGTAGCTTTCGAGCGCGAGTTTGAGCTCGCGCCTTGGACCGATGCGTGGCATTCCAAGCGCGGAACCGGAAGGGAGAGAAGAAACATAGCGTTAACCCCATATTGGGGGCAAAGGCCATGGCGGACGCAGGCGGGATCGCGGGAAGCGACGGCTGCTTGGCGCACCACCGGGACACCCGCCCGTGGACGTATATGTTGTCCAGGCAGGTCTCCTGGCTCGCGGGTCATCGCTGCTGTCCGGCCTTCCGGAAGCCGCACAGGCTTCAGTGACCTTGTTGGACAGCGGCTCGCCGCTTACAGTTGCGGGGGCAGCGCCGGCATGTTCAGCGGCTTCCCTCTTAGCTCCGGATCAAGCGGGACCGGAGAACCTCGACGACTTGGATTATCGGCAAAAGAACTCTTCCTCTCAGATGATCCTCTCAGGTTAGCGCTGCAACATCGACTAGGCGAATGACCATTTACCTCGACCGTTGACCACGATTGGAAGCTCTCTCCAACTATAATGTCGGCAGAATTATCCGAGGCGCAAGTGGCGGTGCTTCGAGCGCGCCGGCATCCGGTCTCTCAACAGTCAAAGACCGCTGCCACGCGCAAGACATCCGTGCAAAATCCAGCTGCACGTGGCGCGCATGTTAATCTACGATGCCACCCAATTCTGGTAGGCGCCTTGCGGCCCCTTATGGCGATAATGCTTGACCACGCATATCGATCCGCCTCAACGAAGGCAGGGAGGGTCGCAATGAAAATGACTGTTTGGAGTGCCCTCGGCGTCTTTGCTGTTGCCATCTTTGCGGCTGACCTGTTCGGGTGGCTGGTAAGGCCGTTCATGAGTCAACCCGTCAGACAGACACTCTCTAGATTGTCAACAGCTCAAGACGAAGCTAGCGCGACTTGATCCCCGGCCGCCTACCAGTGGACACCGACTAGGTCAGCGTTTTCGTGGTTCGAATCATATCAGGCGGCCTCGGCGAGCTTGTAGGACCAAGTGTGGATGACGGGATGGCGATTGACGTCGTCAATGCCGGCCATGATGCGCTCCTTGAGTTCGTGTTTTGAGGTCACCCGGATGTGGCGCAAGACGGAGCGGGCGAACTTGGAGAAGAAGCCCTCGATGAGGTTGAGCCAGGAGCCGTGCTTGGGCGTGAACGTAAATTCGAAGCGGCCTACGGGTCGTGTATCGAGCCAGGCTCTGGTTTCTTTCGAGATGTGTGCGGAATGATTGTCGAGGATCAACTTGATCGTGGTCCTGGCCGGGTAAGCGGCATCGAGAAGTTTGAGGAATTCGATGAACTCGCGGCTGCGGTGGCGGTCTTTGACGAGCGCGTGGACCTTCCCGGTCAGCAGATCAATTCCAGCCAACAAGCTGAGCGTGCCATGACGTCGATACTCAAAATCGCGAGCAAAAGCCGGATAAACGCCTGGCACGGGCGGCAAATCCGGCGCCGTCGTCGCGATGGCTTGGATCCCCGGCTTTTCGTCGTAAGAGACGATCGTCACCGGCTTGCCCGATTTCTTCGACTTGGCTTTCTTCGACTTGGCGGCGGCCTTTTTCAGGACCTGAACCTCGCGATAGACACACAGGACCTCCGCCATTTTCTGCTCGAACTCGGCATCGCGACGCTCCAGATAGTAGCGCACCTTGTGCGGCTTGATTTCCTCTTGGCCGAGAATCTTGCACACCGTGCCCTGGACCAGGTTGGCAAGGCACTGGTACCCCACCGACGGGCCGCGCTCGCGCGCATGGCGTGCCAGCAGCCGCGTCGTCCACAACTCGTGCGGATAGCCGTGCTCCTTGGCCTTGTCGCACGCCAAAGACACCAGCCAGGCCTTGGCCTCCGGCGTGATCACCGGCTCCTTGCCTGGTCGCGGTCGGTCGTCGAGTGCCGCCAACGCACCATGGGCTACCGCCCGTTCAACGCAACGCTGGACCGTCTGATGATGGGCGCCAAGTCTTCGTGCCACGGCAAAGAACGACGGGTTCTCGCGGTAGGCCAGCAGCATCGCCGCCCGCGATACCCGGCTCGCCGGCTCGGTCCGCGACCGCGAAAGAGCCGTCAACGTCTCAATTTCCTCCTGGCTCATCGCCAACTCGACTGCTTGCCGCCATCTTGCCATGATACCAATCCTCGTTCGAACAAACTCAAACGAGGAATCCACGAGCACACTTCCAGTTCCGTGCATGCCGGTTTCATGGAATCGGTCGTCTAGATGGAAGCACTGCTCATCCAATCATGAAGAGCGACGGCGAGCCGAGGCGCCCGACCACGGACGCGATGAGCACCACCGCGTGCGTAAACCGGAGCGCGCGCCATCGTATCATCAGCCTGCTTGAGGCCATGCACGTTCCTCGATTCCACATGTCCGGCGCTGAAGATCGGCTTCGCAAGCCTTGGCCATCAAGCGCAAAGTGAAGCTGGCTGAGGCTGCTATCGTTGGTAAGCGGCAAGCTAAGGCCGTCAGGCGGCGTGGTTCCATGGCATAAGCGCGTCGATTTGGCTGCTCGGCCAGCCGTTGGCGATACGCTGAAGTGTTAGGGCGAGCCAGGCGAACGGATCGACGGTGTTCATTTTCGCCGTCTGCAGCAGCGTTGCGATGGTCGCCCAGGTTCGTCCGCCGCCGTCGCTGCCAGCGAAGAGGCTATTCTTTCTCGTAATTGTTTGCGGCCTGATGGCGCGTTCGACGATGTTGGAGTCGAGCTCGATGCGACCATCGGTCAGGAAGCGTTCGAAGATGGCACGCCGCGAGACGGCATAGCGGATCGCCTCGGCCAGTTTTGATTTGCCGGAGATCCGCCGCAAGGTCTGCTGCCAGAAGTCGAAGAGATCTGCGACGATCGCTGCGGAAGCTTGCTGGCGCGCGGCAACGCGTGCGTCGGGGCTTTGACCGCGCACGGTTTTCTCGACCTGCCAGAGCTTTGCCATCCGCTCGACCGTTGTCGTTGCCACTTTCGAGCTCCCTGCAACATGCAGCTCGTAGAACTTGCGTCTGCTGTGTGACCAGCAGCCAGCCAATGTGATGGCGTCATTGCCGCGATCGGGTCGCGCCAACTTGTTATAGGCGGCGTAGCCATCTACCTGCAGGATGCCGCGATAACCGTTGAGGTGCCGGACCGCGCATTCGCCGGCGCGGCTGTCTTCGAAGCGATAAGCCACCATCGGCGGACCGTTGCGGCCAAAGGTTCGGTCATCTCGGGCATAGGCCCATAAGTAGGCCATCTTGGTCGATCCGGAGCCCGGAGCGAGCGTCGGCAAAGTGGTTTCGTCGGCAAAGACCCGTTCGGCCTTCTTGACCTCGCTGAAGATGTAGTCGGCCATGATCTCGAGCTCGAAGCCGAGCTTACCCATCCATTGCGCCATCAACTGGCGGTCCAGCTCGACATGATCGCGGGCGTAGATAGCCTCCTGCCGGTAGAGCGGCAGGCCATCGGCATATTTGGCGACGGCGATCTGGGCCAGAAGCGCTTCCGTCGGAATGCCTCCTTCGATGATGTGGGCCGGGGCCGGCGCCTGGATGACGCCGTCCGCGTTCTTGAAGGCATACTTGGGACGGCGCGTGACGATCACCCGGAACGTCGCCGGCACCACATCCAGGCGCTCCGACACGTCCTCGCCGATCAGCACCTTCTGCTTGCCGGCATGCTCAGCCAGCTCTTCCGGCTCAATGATGGTTTCGATCCGTTCCAGATGGGGTGCAAAGCCCTTGCGCCGACGCGGTGCGCGCTTGCCATCCGCTTGCGCACGGCCCTTGCTGACCTGGGCCTTGATCGCGGCGATGCCGGTCTCGATCTCCTCGAAGACGAAGGCCTGCTGTTCATCGTCGCCGTTCGCCGAGCCGAGCTTTTCCGATCGTCGGCCGAACCGGGCGCGGTCGAAGGCCTTCAGGATCTGCGTCAGCCGCTCAATGCGCGCATCGGCATCGGCGTTGCGGGCCTTGAGATCGGCGACTTCGCTCGCCAGAGTATCGGCGCGGGCCGCTTTCTCGGCCATGGCAAGAACCATGGCCTTCAGCGTCTCTACGTCATTCGGGAGGTTGAGATCGGGCGACGTCATTAGCCCGACCAGAGCACATTTTGCCCCGGTTCTCTTGCCCTTTCAGCTCACTGATTCACTTCGCCGCAGTGCTTTTACCCAACAATCTCCGGCGGCTTGACCGCCACGGACCGCACCCGCTTCCAGTCCATCCCATCGACCAGGGCCATCAACTGCGCAGCATTCATCTGCACCCGATGATGCCCGATCCGCGGCCAGCAGAACTTCGCCTTTTCAAGACGTTTTAAATAGAGGCACACGCCAGAGCCATCCCACCATACGATCTTGATTCGGTCGGCTCTTTTGGCCCGGAACACATAAAGCGCACCGTCGAACGGATCTGAGCCGGCATCGCGCACAAGCGCGACAAGGCCATCGATACCCTTGCGGAAGTCGACTGGATGGCTGGCCAGGAACACCTTCACGCCTGAGGGGATCATGCCGAACGTACCGCCCGGATCACCCGCTGCAGCTGCGCCTCGTCGACGTCCACGCCGGCGCGCACGATCACCTCGCCAATGGCAATTTCGATCACAGCGCCTGACACAGACGCCACCTCACCCCCGCAACTCGAGTGCCGCTCGCGATAATGTCGTTCCGCCCGAGCATCACGGCGCCAGGCAAACAGCTGCGACGGGTGAATGCCGATCCGGCGAGCGATCGCCGAGACGCTCGCGCCAGGCTCCAGCGCCTCTGTCACAACTTGCGCCTTGAACTCGTCCGACCAGCGTCGGCGAAGCTGCCGCGGCGCTCCCTCAAGACGGTCGGCGACCGCTTCGATCATATGGAAGGTTCTAGTTCCAGAACTAGGCGCAGACATAGAAGCTCACATCGGCTCACAAACTCAGCAGCCGATAGCCGATTGCTCACCCCCTGCGCCAGACGGGGTCTCTTTTCCGCTTACTATCGTTGCAGCGCCGCATTTCGCGAAAGAAGCGCAGTGGTCCCTTCGCCGCCGATGCCAAAAGCAGGGTAGAGATGAACGCCAACGTTCCGGTAGCCCAACCAAACCGTTCGACGGCGGCAAAGTGTTCCCACAGTCATCAGGAACTTGGCAGCAAGGCGTTCGCCTGCGCGTCGAAGATCCGATACGCGACAAGGGATGAACAAGCCGGGGCGGATCAGCTGAATGGAAACATTGAAACGAGCGCAAGTCGGAAAGTCGACAAACACAACACGAATCCGGTGCGAATTGCCGGCTGTTTCCTGGCACGAACAATGCAAGCCCTCGGTTGCCCGGGGCTTCTCCTCCTGGGCAGGTCCACCACAGCAAATTGAGGTTGTGGCTGGCCCACTGAAGTTAGCGGCGCGTGACATAGAGCGGACAGCGCCAGCTCGCGCGGGACATCAGCGGGCGCCCGCGTCACGTTGCCGCTAACTTCTTCCAATTCGCGCATAGCATTGAAGGCTGCCCGCTCTGGAATTGACGTGTGGATGAAAATCGGATGGTCGGGCGGCTATGAAGAGAATGTCTACAAGAGGCGTGCTTTGGTTTTGTCTCCATCAATCGCTGATCTGCCTGGCCGGGTTGGCTGCGACGAGCAACAGTCTGCGCGCCAGCGAGAGCGTCCTCGTCGAGAGAGTCAGGTCGACGTGGCGAGCGCAAGACGGTGAAACGATAGAACAGATTGTTTCCAACGTTTCGAAAGTGGCGCAGTTCGTCCCTGGAAACTGGGGAATCGCCGAAGGAATCGACCGAACTGAATATGTTTACCTTTCCTGGACCAGGCATCAGGATAATAAATCAGACGAACACTACGTTATTACCTGGAAGATCGGGACCGATGGGAAGATCGAAGTTGCGTCTCCGTATGCGAAGCCGATCGAACTGGGCTGGCGCGCCCTGGCGCTTTCGTTGATCGCCAGTGAAATCACCGATGGCGAAAAAAACGCAAATCTTCCCTTTCTGCATAATCCGGTCAATTTCAACTTCGTGACGACCGCGCAAGGCAAGCTCGGCAATCTTCTGCGGCACGGCCGCTGCCATATCATCGAACCCATTGTCGTGGACTACGTATCGAAGGCGAATGACAAGCCGACGGAGAAAGGTGATCGGTGGCGCGTTCTGCTGTTGGTGAACTGTAATATACCAGGGCCTCGCTATTTTACCCGTAACGGGGTCATCACCTTCGAGAAGCGCGAGGGACAAGATTGGGAGCCGCAATCCTTCCTTGCCAAGCGTCTCGCGGCCTTTCCTCCTGGCTCCTGGTTCGATCACATAGAGCCAAATGAACACGAAGCGTTAGAGGGGACGCGAAAAGCCTCGGCAAATGGTCGCACAGAGCAAGATGGCAGCGCTGCTCATTGATCGCTGAGCCCCTCGGGCCAACGGCGAGGCACATGCGCTCTGAAACGCATGTCCTGTTATGCCTCGGCAAGGCGAGCCTCTCGCAGCCTGCAGCCCGCCATGGGAAAAGTCAGTCAGCTCTCGGCCCTTTCCTCCAGGAGAAGAGCTCAGCGGCGGCGTAGTAGCTTACGAGAGCCGGTTGGCCGCGCCGCGCGCAACGCAGTGAGAGGAGACAATCTGCGACGCCGCGAGCTCGCCATGCCATTCTTCACGGGACTAGACTAGAAGATGCCTGAGGCCAAGCCCCGATCCGGCGTGCGCGCAGCGCATCGCACGACCAATAGGCACCCGCAGGAGCGTGAGCATAGCGACGCCGAAGGCGGCACGCGGGAGCGAGTGCAGCGACGAGACCGGTTAAGAGGGCCCCCGGGAACGGGGCAGTGATAGCGACGCCGTCATACTTGATGACGGCGGGCCCCTTTCCCGAGTGACCCCGGCGAGGAGCTCCTCAGCCTTGCTGCGAGGGATCGAAGACCGAATTGGGCCAGATCTAAATTTCCTCGCGCGCATTCGTCTGAGCGTCATAGATCCTGATTTGAAGCATGGGGAAACGCTTCTTTAGTTCTGCTCCACCTGCCCTGGCACCGTCTCTGGTTGCAAATTCGGCTTTCAGGCGGCCGTCTACTTCAAGCGTGTAACAAGAGACCGGCAATTCACGGGTCGCTGCAACCATTTCATTCCCATTGTGCAGTGAGTTAATTAAGAATGATGGATAGCGTGAGTCGGCTAAATCCTGCCAGAGCTACCTGCCGGAGTGCAGTCATTGCCAACAATTGTTGTGGATTGATTCATCGCACTGCATACCATCAAGATGGCCATTCCAATAAGGCGGGCGGACGTCTTTCCGTTTGCCCGGTGCATGCACGATAAAGCCAGGGCTCGACCTTACCGTCCTTTCAGATTCCCTGCGGCAACGCTCACACTCATACCGAGCTTCGTGATCTCCATCGTTCGAACATTGACGCAACCTCCCATTGCGCATGAGTCGCCATGCAATCCCCGCTCGAGACCGGACAGATCGCGGACCGAGGCCGACATACAAGGTTAGGGTCCATCTTCAGTCAGAGAAAGCCGGATCAGATTTCTTTCGAGCAATCGGCCTCCTCGCAACTGGCTTGCGGTGAAGTTTCCTCAACATTATCGAACCGCTGGCAGCCCTGTCTAACGATGGAAATGACAAAGGAGTAGCGACGTTGCTGATTCCGCGCTGACGTCCGCTCGGCCGCTGAAGCCGGAAGCGACACGCTTTTATCCTCAGGCCCGAGAGAAATATCCCCGGGGTTCGCCTTTTTCCTGCGTCGCGAGTTCGTCAGCTGAGCACGGAGCTCCGGTCGACAGCATGGGAGGCGAGCCCAGAGAGAGCCCAAACGCACACCGCAAAATGCACACTGAAGAAATCGCTTGAACCTCACGCTGCGTTAGGTCGTAGGTTGAATCATGACCAGCTTTGACAAAGCAAGCGTCGAACAATGCAGGCCAAATGACGCAGTTGTGCGGTCAAGCAGTCGAATGTAGCGAGGCCGGATCGTGCGACTTTATGAGCTGATGAACAAGAACGAAAGGCTGTAAGGATGAAACACCGCATAATGATGGCAGGACTGCTCGCTGTCGTCACATCTCCGGTTTGCGCGGCGAAACTCAGCGGCCCTCCGCACATCCTCGACGGCAACACAATCGAGATCGAGCAAACTAGGATTCGGCTCTCAGGTATCGAGGCGCCAGAGACTGATCAGATTTGCCTCGACGCCATGGCCGCAAATGGGCCTGCGGCGTAGCTGCTCGCGACGCGCTTATCAATTACTCGAATGGACGAACGTGGGATTGTCAGACCGCAGGAGTAGACAAGTACGGCAGATCACTCGGCAGTTGCTTCATCGAAGGCCAGGACGTGAACGCCTGGATGGTAAGCTCGGGCTGGGCACTGTCGTCGGGTCCCTACACCTACACCATCTATGAGGTGGTGGCGAGCAATGCCTTCGCGGGCCTGTGGTCGGGGGCGTTCATCGCGCCCTGGGACTGGCGTCGCCGCAACAAGGGGTCGATCATCGTCGGCGCGAGCTCGGTGCCGGGCGACGCTCAGGAGCTCCTGCTCGGATCCGCTCTGCTATCGGACCCGCCCTCGCCCGAGTGTCTGATAAAGGGCACGGTGGACCGCAACGGCGAGCGCACTTATCACTCGCCCGGGCAACTCAGTTACGCACAAATCGACATGACGAAGAAGCCGGCTGAACGCTGGTTCTGCAGCGAAACTGAGGCCGAAGCCACAGGATGGCGTAGAGCCGCGCAATGAGGTGACACCCATGCATGCAGGCCGTTCCCAGAGGATGTCCTATCCGATCAAGGTCGCGCCTTCGCGCCGCTCACTGTTGCTGTTCGCTATTTCGGCATTAGTCCTGCCGTTTGGCAACAATATTGTCGACGCGAAGCAAGCAAAAGCGCCGCCCAAGCCGGATAACCTGCTCTCGCCAGATGTTGCGCTGAAGCGGCTGATGGAGGGCAACGATCGCTATGTGCAGGGCGCATCGCGAGGGCACGATCTTAAACGCGAGCGCGAACTCTTAGTCGATGGTCAAAATCCATATGCGGCGGTTCTGAGCTGCGCCGATTCCCGTCTAGCGCCCGAACTTGCCTTCGACAGCGGACTTGGTGATCTGTTTGTGCGCCGCCTCGCCGGCAACTTCGCCAACGACGACACGCTAGCTAGTATGGAGTATGCGGTCGCCGTACTGAACACGCCGCTGATCCTGGTACTTGGTCACGATCATTGCGGCGCGATAGAGGCCACAATCAAATCGCTTGACGAGGGTAAGCCGGCGCCGGGGCATACTCCGTCCCTCGTCGCTGCGCTTGCGCCTGCCGTAAGAGGATCTCGCCAGCAAACCGGCGATACGTCCGCCGATGCGATCCGGCAGAATGTGATTGATAACGTCAATAAGCTCAAATCCGCCAGCCCGATTTTGAGCTCGGCAGTTGCGCAGAACACACTGAAGATAGTCGGGGGTCTATATCGGCTCGAAACCGGCAGGGTCGACCTGCTGGGCTGACGCTGGCTTTCGCACGGCCGACCAGCCGTATGCAGCCTGGCCGGCCTTCGATTGAGCGCCGCGAGATTTGCTCGTCCATTGGGACGCAGCAAACGCTCCGGATGTGATCCGTTCCACGATTGTCATAGCTTTGGGATAGGCTTTGGTATGCGCGGTCTCTTGATACTCATCATATTCTTCGTACTTATGTTGGCGACGCGCGGCCAGCCCCAAGAACAACTCGCATCACGGCCGGCAACGTCCATGTCTGCACGTTGATGCGCCGAGCCAACAGAGTTGAATCGATCGCCAGATTGCGCGCAGGCGCGCCAGACTCCGAGCCAAGCCTCCGGAACAGGCGGGAATTCCAGACAGAGATCTCGGCCGCCCATTCCGCCATGACACCGATGCAGATCGGTCCTGCTCAGGTCAACCGGCTCAACCAGGGCTGAAGATCACATAGAGCAGAATTACGACCACGACCGCTGTCCAGCCCGCCGATGTTATGAAAAATGCTACTCGCGTCGGCATCGGACGGTCTCTCCTGCATCGGCCAATGAAGAGACCGCCAGTGTCGGAAGAGCAGACTCGTCGAATCTGCCCTGAGCTCTTTGGATCAGTATAAACCGGAAGTCTCGCGCGCACGAGACTGCGATCACCGATCGGAGGGGCGCGCGCCGGCGCGCACCTTTGAAGATCGTTTACCGATCCGGACGTCGGCCTCGCGATCATGATTGACGAACTCCCCAAGTCTCTTCGACCAACGCATCAATCATATCGGATACATCATCTTGCCCGACATTAAGCGTCAGCGAGATCCGCAACCTCGCCGTTCCCACAGGCACTGTCGGCGGCCGTATCCCGCGGATATCAAAACCGCGCACCTTCAGTGCAGAGGCGAGCCGCATCGCCCGCGCGTTGTCACCCACGATGTACGGAATGATCTGTGAGTTCGAACGGCTCGGGCGGCCGCACGTGGCGAGCTGCCGATGTGTAAAATCGACAAATCGATCAGGCGCTGCTGCCGATCTGGCTCCTCCTGTAGGATCAAGAGCGCTTCCCGAGTAGCGACGGCCATCAGGGGCGATGGCGCGGTGGCGAAAACGGATGGACGGCACCGATTGACCATGAAGTCGCGCAATACACCGGAAGCAGTGACAAGCGCGCCCTCCGTCCCCAGCGCCTTCCCGCAGGTGGACCACCAGGAGATTTTCGCGGCCCTCATAGGGCGCGGTGAGCCCCCGTCCCTGCTCGCCGTAAACACCTGCCTCCTCCACGACCAGGAACGCGTCGCAGCGCTCGGCGATTACGACCAGATCTCTAAGCGGCGCGAAGTCTCCGTCCGTACTGTAGAGGCTATCCACCACGATCCAGACGCGTCCCCTCCGCCCTTGGCGTGCCAGTCGCCAATCGCATCTTCGACCGACTGGGGGTCATTATGGGCGCTTATCCGGAACTCGGCTCGGCCCGCTCGTGCGCCTTCGTGAATACTGGCGCGCACGAACAAATCGAGAACAAGCAGTTCGCCCGCTGCGGCAGTGTTGTCAAAAGAGCGAAATTTGCGATGTAACCGCCGCCGAAGAACAGCGCTGTCTCCGCTCGGAAGTACCGCGCCGCCTCCGCTTCGAGAGCTTCGTGCTCCTCACAATTGCCGCGCAGGAGCCGTGACCTACCAGCTCCGATCGGCGTGCCGGCATCGAGCGCGGTGAACAGAGCCTTCTTCATACGTGGCGCGCTGGCCGGTGCCAGATAATCGTTCGAAGAAAAATCAGTTCCTGCGCGCGACTTTAGGCCGCGCAGCTGATCGTCTTCTTTCAAGGCTTCCAGGGCCGCGACATCTCCACTAAGCGGCGTGTTCATTGATCAAATATCCTGCCGCCCGCAGCAGGGGCCGCGATCGATCGAGTCTTCGTGGCACAGACGTCGGCGCACAGATGTCGGCTTGTGTCACCGACAAATTTGCGAGCAGATCGGGCCGCGCAAGCCGAAGAAGCACGGTGCCTCCAGTCCGTCGGACATGGACCGCCGTCCAGCGAAAGCAAGCCCCATGCTCGGCTGAATCAAGATTCTGACCGTCGCGACCAAGCGCTCCGGGATCGCTCAGCGGCGCCACCAATTGCAGCTCTTGACTTCGTTTCATAACGTGAACGAGCAAGCAGGACGAGCATGCCGACGCGATCCTCGACACGCTTGCCCTTGCCGGTGATGCCGACGCTGCTCATCTTGATGCCAGCGGCACGCGGAGACATCTGCGCCCCTCAATCGTCCCACCCAAAAAGCCCTCCGGAACGGCCGCTGACAGAGTCAACCAGTTGCGGTGCGGACCATTCCGCCCTCGCGACCTATGCTGGCAGATTGGGCACCCTCACGCGCGCGCAAACTTCGTACAGATCGAACAAACGCGCGCTCGCTCGACGAGCGTGATCTAACTGTATCATAAGCGCACGCTTCGTACCCCAGCGCTCGCGACATCATACCCAATTTCGGCGCGTCAAATGACGACCTCCTCGGCACGCGCGTCGGCAACCGCGCCGCCGTTGCGGCGCGGGCCATCTCACGATAACTATTTGACCGATTTGCAACAACAGCTTCGGGTCATCTATGATTCGTCACATCGCGCTGACGGTGATCGGGCCGACGCCCGGAACGCTGAGCAACCTGGCAGCTTCGGGTTCCGTACGGCAATGCCTTCGCATTTGAGCTTCGAGAGCATTGATCTGAGCAGTTAGCAGTTAGGGCGACGAGCTGGTCAGCCAGGATATTCAACGGTGCTCGTACCGCATCGGGGATCAGTGTCGCCGGATCGGATATCCTCTTGATGAGAGAGCCGACGTGCTGAGGGCCTGCCACGGCGATTACACCGAACTCCGCCATATGGCTCCGAATCGCGTTGATCAGCGAAACACGATGCCGCGAAAGGAGTTCATGCGTGCGATGTGCCACCCGCGCCGCCTGTTGCGCCAATGACTTCACAGGAGCGGAGCGAACCGCCGGTCGCGTCACCGCTTCGCAGATCGCTGCTGCGTCCGCAGCGTCGTTCTTTTGCCGCGCGTCATAGGGCTTCACGTACGAAGCCGGAATCATCTTGGTGTCATGGCCAAGCGCGCGAATCTCGCGTGCCCAGTAATGCGATGATGCACATGCTTCCATGCCGACAACACAAGGCGGCAACAGGCGAAAAAGCTCAGAACCTCCTCACGGCGAAGCTTCTTCTGGAGAACAGGGCGACCTTTTGCATCCGCCCCATGAACCTGAAAAACACGCTTTGCCAAATCGAGCCCGACCGTCGTTACTTCGTTCATGGATGGCATCTCCTTTTAAGGCGATCGCCTCGACCGCTTCTAGACTATGACGCCGGAAGCGGGAGCCATCCACCTCATCAAGCTCAATGGCGTCAGTGCCGAGTACTGGCTTGCTGATGTTCTCGCGAAGCTCGTCAATGGTTGGCCTGCGGCGCGACCGGACGAACTGCTCCCTTGGGCGTCGATCTACACGATACATGCACACGATCACACGATCCGAGGCTGGCGGCGTGAGCCTGAACACAACCGCGGTCCGGATCAAGGTGCCCCTCGAGGACGTGAAACCGGAAGTGATGCGTCGCCTTGTCGTACCCGTCACCCTGCGTATGGATCGGCTGCATTTGACGCTTCAGGCGGCGTTTGGCTGGACGAACAGCCATCTCTTCGAGTTCCTGGCCGGCGAAGGACGTTGGGGTATCCCTGATCCCGATGGAGATTTCGGCCCTCAGCCCATCGATGCCCGCAAGACGCGGCTCTCTAATATCGTTCAGGAGACCGGCGCGAAGACGATCCATTATCTCTACGACTTCGGCGACAGCTGGGATCACGTGATCAAACTCGAAAAATGGTTCGACAACACGACAACGGAGGGACTGCCCCTCTTGCTCGAGGCCACCGGCCGTTGTCCTCCGGAAATGTCGGCGGTGCATCAGGCTATGCCGAATACCTCGACGCCATCAGCGACCCCACCCATCCGGAGCACGAACATATGCGCCTCTGGGGTCCGGAGCAGTTCGATCCCAACGTCGTCGACCGGAAGGCGATCGAGGCCGCCGTCAACGCTTTGTCCGACAAATGGAAGCCGCGGCGTCGCGTCACGCCGTCAAAATAGGCGTCAAGCGCCAATCGAAAGGGCCGCAGCGCTACGCTCTGATGTCCTTTTGCAAGACCTAATCGCGCATCAATTTTCCCGCGCCGATTTCCCGGTCGGTTCTTGTCACTGAAGTGCCCATCGGAGGAGACGTGGCCTGGGACGTAGGTGAACAAGCTCTGATGCGCGGATTGGGTACCGCATGTCCATGTATTCGTCCGGGACTGGTCCTGTCTTACAATGGGCGTCGGCATTGCCGGCCACAAAGCGTTGGCGGGAATTCCCCATTCAACGCCACGTCCCCACCGATAGACACGATAACGATACCGGGTGAACCGTAGGTCAGGTCGCCGCAGGAGTCTTGTGCTGGAGCCAGCGGAATCGTCGCGACCAATGTTAGTTGGGAATAGATGCAATGACCCACTCCGCACCGTTGCCTGAGCCGTTCGTGGTCCTTGCGATGCCAAGGGCTGGCACGCACTATCTGGAGCAATTGATAAATGAGCATCCAAGCGGGTTGAGTAACGGTGAGTTGTTCAATTCATATGATTCGAACTGGCCCGATAAGGATCGCCTACTACGCAGTGATCGCGAGCTCCTTGAGCGTGCCCACCTGCGCTATCCCACCCGACGCGGCAGGGCCAAGGTGGACTTAGCACGCAAAGCTGCTTAGCTGACGAGTAGGTTTCGCGCTCATCCGGAGATTTCTCGGATCACGCGACAAGGGTTACCAGCTGCAAACACTCCGGCTGGAATGTCACGTGTTACGACACTGCCTGCACCGATCACAGTAGCTGATCCGATGGTCACGCCAGGTAGGATAATTGCCCCGGCCCCCACCCATACGTCTGATCCAATCTCAACCGGCTTTCCGTACAGCTGCTTCCGGCGAAGGGCAGCATCAAGTGGATGCATCGACGTCAGGATCTGGACGCCTGGACCAAAAAGCCCGTAGTCACCTATACGAACCCGGCAAACATCAAGCACTATGCAGTTAAAATTGAAAAATACTTGCATGCCTAACTCTATGTTGGAGCCGTAATCGCAGAAAAAGGGGGGCTGTATCCACACAGTGTCTCCGCCTTTCCCGAAAATATGTTTGCAAAGGTTCCGACGCAGATCTTTGTCCGCATCACTGGAGGAGTTTATCTTCTGGCACAAGCCTCTTACCCTGTATCTCTCTGCAACAAGAGAAGGATCGAGAACGTCGTAAAGCTGTCCGGCCAGCATTTTCTCACGTTCGGTGCGCACGTTCATTGTTAAAATCTCAGACTGTGCATAGTGTGCGTTTATCTGGTCTCTGATTCCGGGCTCCACCTACTGGCAGGACGTGCTTATCGTCCCGGAGGGCGAGGAGCGAAGGCGACGAGAGATAAGCTCGGCGGACTTGTTCCAAGGCAAGCGGTGCTAGGTTCTCTGTCAACAAGCGAATAGGGAAGGAATAAAAATAGCGACTTTAATAGCTGCTATTTGGCGCTTTCACCGGCATCGCGGTTTTCGCCACCAAAACACTGTTAGTGCTGACACATTGACAATGATCCTGTCTCCACATGATTTCCTTATGCTGGTAAGGACGATAGCAACCCTGGAAATGCGCTCATCTTGTTTTAATTCTCCGAACTGGCTTTTTCTAATGCAGCATTTCCTAAAATTGGTAAAATCGAATGTGTTGATGGGGCGCATCCACGCGATGGATGGCTGAGGGCATGCGTTTCAAGGGCCTTGATCTAAATGTCCTCATCGCGCTCGTCGCTTTGATGAGCGAGCGTAGCCTCACTGCTGCGGCATGGAGCATCAATCTCAGCCAGCCATGAGAGCGGCCGTTGCCCGGCTTCGCGCCTATTTCCGCGATGAGCTGTTTACGATGAGGGGCCACGAACTTCACAACACATGTCGGATGGCGCTCGATGCGACGGTGGTCCTACTTGATCACAACTATTCGGATCGTCTTGAGCGGTCGTCGTGATTGACCGCTCAGCTGGTTTTTGCTGTCACCTGCGAGCACGGGCTCCCGGTTGGTGCTGCCGTCATGGACAGTGCGATCCGGCCGGCTATGGCGGTTCGGAGCGCTGTGCAAGAAGCAACATGTCAAAGACTGGCCCGCGGCATACCGTCACGTTCGTTTCCTGAACGGTTTATGCTGGATCAAGCGGTGGAATCGATGTTGCAGCTTTCAAATATTTCATTCGACCTGCGACAGACCCGCTCTCTGTGAGGCAATATTGATGGCTCGAGCCCGGAGGGACCGATCTATCGCACCACATTGCGTTCTCGATGAAGATGCTTCGCGGAACCCGCGCGGGATGGAGATAGATCGGTCGCCCTATACTGACACGTAACGACTCGCCGAGCGACAACAAGTTCCGCCAAACGCTGCATAGCTATCTGAACAATCGATAGTCCCCTGACATGAGTTTTCGGCTGCCTCGCAATGAGAGCGCAGTTCACCGTACCTCGCGACAAGTGATTCCGCACTTGTGGACTTTGCTCGTTTGTCCGCTACGTACAAGGTTTGCCCACGAGCGACGCACCGTCCGTCAATGTCACCAGCGACGCGCGCGAATAGGCATGATGCAGACTTAAGTCATCCGATCGGACAGCGCGCCGTACGCCACGAAGGCGTTCTTACAGGAGTAGAAGATCGGCAGCCAGGAAAACACCGTCATGCGATCGGCGCGTCTCATTCACGACCACGCCAGGGTAGGATATCGCGCCGGGCACATGCTTGTGATCCGCACCAGAATCAAATCATGGTAGATCATCACGATCCGATATGACCGATTCACCCAAAGTCCAATCGCGTAGCGCCGATGGCATCACGGCGCCTCTGCGGCACGCGACGTTCCGCCGCATCTGGCTTGCAAGCCTCGTCTCCAATATCGGCAGCTTGATTCAAGGTGTCGGCGCAGCCTGGGCGATGACGCAGATGACGTCCTCGGCTGACAAAGTCGCGTTGGTGCAGACCGCGCTGTTGCTGCCAGTGATGCTGATTTCGATGCCGGCCGGCGCGATCGCTGATATGTATGATCGCCGCATCGTGGCGCTGGTTTCGCTTGGCATCGCGCTCGCCGGCGCAGCCGGCCTGACCGTGGCCGCCTGCTTTGGCTTGGCCACACCGAACGTCTTGCTCGTACTCTGCTTCGTTGTCGGCAGCGGCATGGCGCTGATGGGACCTGCCTGGCAATCATCGGTAAGCGAACAAGTGCCGTTGGAAGCGCAGCTGCCTGCGGCCGTCGCGCTGAACGGCATCAGCTACAATATCGCACGGAGCGTCGGCCCGGCGATCGGCGGAGTGGTGGTGGCCAGCGCCGGTGCAGTGGCCGCATTCGCGCTCAACACGTTGCTCTATCTGCCGCTGATGCTCGCGTTGTTCCGTTGGAAACGCGTCAGCGTCCCCTCACGCCTGCCGCCTGAAAGATTGAGCCGCGCGATGGTGTCTGGTGTGCGCTACATCAGCAATTCGCCATCGATCAAGGTCGTGCTGCTTCGCACTCTGGTGACCGGCGTCGGCGGCGGTGCGATCACTGCGCTGATGCCTCTGGTGGTACGAGATGTCTTGCATGGCGACGCCCAGACCTACGGCATCATGCTCGGCGCCTTCGGCCTTGGCGCCGTGGTCGGCGCGCTGAACATTGCCGAGATCCGCAAGCGGATGAGCGGCGAGGCCGCGATTCGCGCCTGCGCGTTGTCGATGGGCGCAGCCATGGCCGCGGTCGCGCTCAGCCGCCAACCGGTGCTGACCGCGGCGGCCCTGGTCCTGGCTGGAGCCGTCTGGATGATGACATGGGCGGTGTTCAACATTGGGGTGCAGCTGTCGGCGCCGCGCTGGGTGACTGGACGCTCGCTTGCAGCCTATCAGGCGGCGAGCTCGGGCGGGATCGCCGTCGGCAGCTGGGGTTGGGGCCATCTGACCGACGCGGCCGGGGTCGAAACCGCGCTGCTGGCGTCGGCCGCCCTGATGCTGGCCTCACCGCTCATCGGCCGTTGGCTGCCCATGCCCCGTGTCGGCGCGCGCGGTGAAGAGGCTCAGCTGCTCGCCGATCCCGAAGTACGGCTCGCCTTGACCGGACGCAGCGGGCCGCTGGTCGTCGAGATCGAATACCGGATTGCACAAGAGAATGCCCGCGCGTTCCACAACGTCATGCAAGACGTGCAATTGTCTCGTCAGCGCAACGGCGCCTATGGCTGGTCGATCGCGCGCGACATTGCCGATCCCGAATTGTGGACCGAGCGCTATCACTTTCCGACCTGGTTCGACTACTTGCGCTGGCGCAACCGCTCGACCCAATCGGAACGTGCCCTGGAACAGCGGGCAATTCACTTCCACATCGGCCCTGCGCCGGTACGCGTGCGCCGTATGCTGGAGAGGCCATTCGGCTCGATACGCTGGAAGGACGACACGCCCGAGCGCGCAAGGGCGGAGATGCGGCGGGAGATGACAAGCGCGGCAAAAACACATAGCAGGCCGCTTCGGCCGACCAGGTAACCCAGTTTGCCAGGAGCATGGCACCTTCGCGGAGAAACATGCTCGAGTATGGAAAAGGCCAAGTTTCGGGCAGGCCGTGCGGCCGGCTCAAAGTGTGAGCAGCCGGCCAGCCAGCGAATCCGATCTCCTGATCAAGGCCGGCCCCGTCTGCCGGGCCAATCGAGCATTGATGCATTTCGAACTCCATCCGTCTTTGTTATGCAGCACTTCAACGAGCTACCGCGCAACAACGCTGCACACACCATCACCTAGACAACGCAGGAATAGTGCAATCGGAATCGACTAAGAAATTTTCTTGCAAGTTTCAGCGTAGCGAACTGCCACTCTGTGTCTCTTCATAAGTGCAATCGAGGGTGATTGATGCGCAATCATGACCTTGTCTCCGGTAGTCTCCTCGCACTGACCGCAACCAGCTTCGCGCTCCTCTGCTCGAGCCTGTTTGTCTTTGCCTTCATTTGAACCAAACGCACTGGCTGCCTTACCGCGTTATGGAGGCGACCTCGCCGTCGAATATCAAGAGTTCTACGAGCTCTAAGGACGACAAGGATTCTGACCTATCGCGGCTCGGCTGAAGCCAAGAGCATCGCGATGCCAGCAGCCAGGGCAGCGAACACAACTCTGCGCTCCCGTATGCCTGCCTCCGTCGATGCCCGTGAGGCATGTGGATTGTCTTCGAATGGCGGACGGTGTGAACGATCGCCTCACCTCTCTCTCGGTGGATGCTTGCCTCTCGCGTGGCAGCGTTTCGGACGTGGCGAGCTCTGTACGTTACGGACCGACCTATTTCTTCCCTAGCCGGACGATTCCGTTAGTGTTCGTCTAAGGCGACCCTGTGCGCTGAACTAGCGGGGCGAGATGAAATTGGTAACGCGGTGCGAGGCTGCGAGAATGAGACGGGACGAACGCTTGTAGGTTAACGTTGCTTCATTGATACAGCTCCATCCTTGCGTACGCGCCCTGGCTTGTCGCTCCGCTGGAACGGCATCGGCAAATGTCCATGTACTGTTTTCGAGCGATGAGCAGCCTGCCGATAGTTCCTCGAGCCTCTGGACGGTTAAGCGGGACGGACGGTTTTCTTAATGAGTCAAGGTGGGCTCCTGCTCCCTCATGGCAGTGCAATCGAAGGGGTTTGATGCGCGACCATGACTTTGTCTCCGGCTGCTTTCTGGCACTGACCGCCGCCGGGCTCGCTTTGCTTTGCTCGAGCTTACTCGCCGCCGCATTGAGCCTGTGAGGACCATCCATGAAATCACTCAAGCTGACCGGCTTTGCACTTGGAGCATTGATTGCGCTGTCCACCGGGGCATTGGCGGAGGACATCACCATCGCCGTCGCTGGACCGATAACCGGGGGCGAGTCCGCCTTCGGGCGGCAAATGAAGAACGGCGCCGAGATGGCGGTGGAGCAGATCAACGCTTCCGGCGGCGTACTCGGCAAAAGGATCGCGCTCGACATCGAGGACGATGCCTGCGATCCCAAGCAGGCGCGATCGGTAGCGGAGAAGATCGCCGCCGCCAAGATCCCATTCGTTGCGGGGCACTTTTGCTCTTCGTCGTCGATTCCGGCCTCGGAAGCCTATGCGGACGGCGGCGTACTGCAGATCACGCCCGCCTCGACCAACCCCCTATTCACCGAGCGCAAGCTATGGAACGTGGCGCGCGTCTGCGGCCGCGACGACCAGCAGGGCCAGGTTGCTGCCGACTACATCGCCAAGCACTTCAAGGGCAAGAACATCGGCATTCTCAACGACAAGACCACTTATGGCAAAGGGCTTGCCGACGAGACGAAGAGGGCCCTCAACAAGGCCGGCATCATCGAGAAGATGTACGAGTCCTACAACAAGGGCGACAAGGATTTCAATGCGATCGTCTCGCGCCTGAAGCGTGACAATATCGACCTCGTCTATGTCGGCGGCTATCACCAGGAAGCAGGCCTCATCCTGCGTCAGATGCGCGATCAGGGCCTGAAGACCGTACTGATGTCGGGTGACGCCTTGGCCGACAAGGAATTTGCCTCGATCACCGGCGCAGCTGGAGCGGGCACGCTCTTCACCTTCGGGCCCGACCCACGCAACAAGCCGACGGCGGCTGCGATCGTCAACAAATTCAAGGCCAGGAATATCGATCCCGAAGGCTACACGCTCTACACCTACGCTGCGGTGCAGGTCTGGACCCAGGCCGCAAGCAAAGCCGGCACCACGGATCCGAGGAAGGTTATCGAGATAATCAAAGCGGGCTCTTGGGACACCGTGATCGGCAAGTTGGAATACGACGCCAAGGGTGACATCAAGCAGCTCGACTATGTCGTTTACAGGTGGGACGACAAGGGCGGCTATAGCGAAACTAACCCGAGCGCGTTCTGACGCATCTTAGGCTGGCGCATCAAAGCGGGCGTCTCCCCCCGGGTGGTGGTCAATGCCGATCGATCGATTGCTCCAGGACAGTAAGCTACGGCCGGAAGAAATTGAATTTCTGAGCTTGGCCACATATTTCCGTGCGACACGCATCGCTCATGTCCATCGATCCACGAAGCGGTTCGACCGTAAATTACGCGGCCCCGCCCCCATGAAGAACAAGGGCGGGGCCGCTCCCCTCCCCCGGAGGACGCCGCGCTGCGGATCACAATGGCTATTGTCTAGCGCGCCCATCATCTGCCGATTGACCATTCGGTATACGGCCGAGCGCGTCACCCGGACTGCGACTTTTGGCCTTCTGCATTTTGCGTGACATTGCGCAAGACGAGTTCAGAAAGCTGCACAACCAGCTGTTTGAGACGCGCTATCTCCTCTCTGCACCGCGTCAACTCACGCTGTTCATCGGTCGTTATCGACAATTCATGGCGGTGCAGAACCGCACGATTCATGTTGAACCTCTATCCAACCAGATAACCGTGAGCGTCGGCTCAAGCATACCCCTTGCCCAGGATTGTACCGTCAGAGGCGCATTTTTACGCCACTAAACACCGTACGCAGCGATCCAACTGTCTCGCTGCCCCAGGTAATGTGCTATCCGTGCTACAGATCCGACCGTTTCGTACATAACTCGCTGGCATGACGAAGACGACATTGAGCTTTGTTCTCTTCGAGCCGGCTCTCGCAGGAATAATCAGATCGGATCTCTATTGCCAGCCTGATTTGCACCTCATGTTGCCAACTGGGCCCATCAACCCGGAACGGTACCGTCCCAGGTTGACGAGGCGATCGCCGTTCCCGCTGAAACGGCCCGCCGGTCGCGTGTCATGGGCGTCAAATCCGGGCGTCTGCAGTGCGGAAGCGATCCCCATTCGACGACGACCGTTCCACCCGCACTCACGATCGAGAGAAAATTAGACGCGCCGTTTTGCGCAGCGCGATGAGCCGAGCCGGCAAAGGAATTGCTCTTCTTAGCTGCCGCCAGCGCGGTGCGGAAGGCGTCAGTGTCGAGCCGATGTTGGCTGCGCGCTCGTGAGCCCTGATGCTGGGCTGGAACGCGGCCGCGGCCCGACGCAGGCGCGACTGTGCGCCAAGCCTCGTCGTTCTTCCAGAAGCAAGCGGTTTATCATCGAGCTTGAGGGATAGCCGGAAGGTCGTCGTCAGCACTTTCGTGAGGATCCCGTATCTCTCGAAAGCATCGCGTATGAGCTCGAAGAGGAGAGCAGAAAAGAGATTGAACATCAGGGGGAACCGTGCAGAATGGCCGCGATCAGGTAGCTGGTGGGGATAGGTGTCGATATTGGCGTACCCCAGCGATAGAACGGGGTATTGCTTGCCGCACCAAATGCTCATTACGCGTCTGCGGGGCATCAGAGGCTTATCCGAGCAAGACCTGGCTAAGCTCGAAAGCATGCCTCACACCATCAAACGATTTGCGCATGGCGAGTACCTGGCGCGCCAGGGGGACCGGCCTCTAAGCTGTGGCGTCGTGATGGGCGGCTTTCTGTCTCGTCAAGAGTGGCGTCCGATCGAAATCAGTTAACCTCCTTCTATGTCCCTGGAGACATTCCCGACCTGCACACCCTTCATCTGCCCGAAACGGATCGCGATCTCTGCAGTATTGGCACGAGCATCATGCCCTTGTGCCCCACTCATGCCTCAAAGATGTCCTGGGAAAGTCCGCTGGGCTCCCCCATGCGTTTTGGCGGGAGACGTTGATTCACGTGGCCATCTATCGCGAATGGATCGAAAATCTTGGCTCCCGGGAAGCGCTGCCTCGGCTTTCTCATCTTCTATGCGAGATCGCCGCACGTCTTGAGCTCGTGGGGCTGCTGGACAATGGTCGCCTTCATGTTCCATTCACACAGCAAGACATTGCCGATGCATGCGGCCTTTCGACTGTGCACGTGAACCGGACAATCCAGGAGCTTAGGCGTAGGAAGCTCATTGAATGGAACGGTCATGCGGTTGATCTTCTTCAGCGAGATCAGCTCGAATTGCTTGCGGAATTCCGCGCCTCCTACCTCATGCGCTGAATTTGCTTCGGTCGCTATTCCGTGAGCGTTCCGCGCAGCTTTAATGCTCTAGCTGCGCAATGCGAGACACTAGATCGAGCGCTGAACGCATTGCTACGGCGAAGGTCGCTTTGCGCGGAGTGACGACATATGAACAGTGCAGCTAGTTCGAACGTTTTTTGGCTGTAAGTTGTTTCCATGAGCGCTCGGCGCGGTCGAACGCTCGAAGAGAAGCTGCGGACCGTCGCCGAGAGCTGCGGCGGACGACGATAGATCACGGTAACTTGCGCGCGCAACGGGACGTCTGCGCGCCGATTGAGTCAATCGGAAAGGAACCAAGCGTGATGGAATGGCTGAGGGGGAGCACGTTCAGTGTCGAGAGCGATCATGCCGAAGGACCGCCTGGATCACCCGCTGCACATGCCGCCCGTCGACATCCACGCCGCCGGCCACCAGCCATACTGGTCTGGCGGCGGCGTCGGCGAGAGCCGTTCCACTCCCATCGGCACGAGCCGACCTCAGATCCTTAGCTGGTCTTTCAGTGCCAGCCGGCTGATGCTGAGCTTGTTAAGGTTCAGCAGGTCTGGCTGCCCTGTTGCCAATCCCTGACCAACGCACGCGTGCCGTCCACGACAAAGACGCCGCAATCATAGTCGTTCTGCTGCTGGGCTATCCTGGCGGCTGAGGCCCAGCCGATCTGCGAGCCTTGTTGCACGAGCGTCATTGTATCCACGGACAGAGTCGTGGCGATAGCCGACTGGCCGTTGCCGGTCCCTTCGATCAACGAATAGCAGCGACCAATGGGCGCCGTGTTGATCAGGACGATCGGCATCGTTGATTGGTAGAACCAGGAAGTCGGCTGTATCGTTACCATTTTGATGGATGAGGCGCTGGAAGCGACTTAGCGCGTCGCCATCAGTGGCCGCCAGGCGCAGCTGATAGTGGGCTATAAGAGGATCGACGAGCCGCGTCCGGACGGCGAGATCCGGATGGTTCTCCTGCAGCCACTGCTCGAGTAGCTCGTAGTCCCTCTGGATGTGCTCGTCGCCGAGCCATTCGGTATCCTCGAGCACCAGTCCGGGGCCTCGGGACGGGACTGTCAGGTCCAAACCTCCGATCTGAGTATCTGAGGGGGCCGGAAATGCTCGCGCAGAATCAACCTCGTCATCCAATTCGGACGGCGTCGGCGTATTCAGATTAACAACAGACAGGCCGCCGTAGGTGCCGGACCGCGCCTTGGCAGAGTGCGCTACCGCAAAGTGCGCATCCTCGTCCAATTCGGACGGCCTCGGCTCGACTACAGGAGGATGGCGGCTTTCGATGTGGGCCAGGCTGCTCGGCCTTTCGCTGTGACGTGCCAGCCGGATGAGCCGCGTTCCACAAGCCCGTTAAAGACTCTCGGATTGGGAACCCAGGCGGCAAGTAGCCTGGCGGCCGGACCACGACGCCTAATCCGCGCGAACTGGGACAAGATCGCGGTGGGGCGACGTGCGCGTGCCTCAAGCGCTCACGTGGTACAACTCCATCCACAAACAGAGCGACATGCACGTCAGCCGCTCGCGGATCACTTAGCTACGTGTGAGAGATCGGCAGCATGTATTTTATGGAGGGCAGCTCAAAGGCCTTGAATCGCACGTGGCGTCACGTTGTACCATCTCAACGTAGCCAACGAGGATGCCCGACAAGTCGACCTGGCGCCCGTTTGCTGACGTCGGTGATACGACGATACCAATGCGGTCGATGTGTGTACAGCAGAGTGCGATGCCGATGCCCCAATCATCGCCTACAAGATCGAGTGAACGGGCTTCGAATGCTCGGATGCGAACCGAGGCGCTTCCTCCCAGCCCCCCGGCGGATTCCACAGGGGATGCTGCGTTGCTGCGCCCTGCGGTCGGCACGTTGAGTCCGTTCGGACAGCCGCGGATCGTCTCGGTTCAGCGCCGCTCATCTAATCCCTTCGGCGATCCTCCCACGACAACGAAGGATACACCTTTTCAGGATTGTGCGAGCCAGTGTTGAGCCGCATTCCATTCCATCAATACGTCTTAGCAAAAAACGGCGCCAGATTTGTCCGATTGTTGATCCTCCGAAATTAGAATTTGCGGTGAAACTTTTGCCGCGAATAACCGTCGGCAGCTCTCCCTCTGTCGACGGAAGTTGGCGCGATGCTTAGCAGCCTCGCTCCCCGAGACTGACTTTCGCCCGGCCATCGATGAGGTCGGGCTTTTTTTTGCCGTCTATGCAGGGCAGCTTTGAGCGTTCTAGCCGGCGCCTGATGATTGCGAAGAGCCTAAGGAAAGAAATCGCATTCCAGCGCCAGTCAATACGAGATCGGCTGACCTTCGCGATCAAATCGCCGTACAATTCGTACAATCATGTGTTGGGTAGCGACCGATCGACGCATTGCCAATGAGCGCGGCCTCAAAACGCTGCCCGTATCGCGTCTCGAAGCTAAATTTGCGGGCGTCCTTACATAGTGCAAGAACACGCTGGTGCCCGCATCTGGTGCACAGGTAGGTGGATTGGACAATCGTTTGGGGCCTCTTAGACCTGTCAAAAATCGCAGTGGTTCTGAAAATGCCGCTTGCTCATATTAATGCGGCTGCTGCATCGAAGAGCTTGAATCGTACGTAGCGTCACATTGTACGATCTCGCGGCGATGATCCTTGGCAAACGAGCGAAGCCATACCGGATAATCCGGGCGATCTGGACGGGCCGTGCGTTCAACGGTGGCTGTGACAGCTGTCTGATGGCAGCTCGTCATTAACGAATAGGGCGCGATTGCGCATGGTCGATATTTGTTGCCAGAAGGTGGAATAATGACGGCCGATATCGTTGATGTATGCGTCGTCGGAAGTGGTGCCAGCGGCTCGATAGTTGCCCACGAGATCGCACAACACGGACTGCGAGTACTCCTTCTCGAGGAAGGTCGGGCACTTCCTCCCGGCGCCTCGCTGGCGAGCGTCCAAAATGGCATGGATAGCGCCCTGGTGCCGTCTGCGGCAGGGACGTTGACGCCATTCGGACGTCCGTGGACCGTCTGCGCGCTCGGCGGCGGAATGACTTTATATGCCGGAATAGCCTTCCGCTGTCGCGCCATCGATTTCGACGCACGAGCGCATGTGGCCGGGGACGCGCTCGATCCGATCTGGCCGATCAACTACACCGAGCTACGCCCATTCTACGAGGAGCTGGAGCGGCGCATGGGGGTGGCCCGCCTGGCCGGGGCGGACCCACTCGAGCCGCCGAGCGATCCGCCCGTTCTGCCGCCACACCAGTACAGCTTGCCGGGCCAGTTGATTGCCGATGCCGGCAGACGCCTGGGCCACTTGCCGTTCCCCACGCCATTAGCAATCAACTCGGTGCCATATCACGGCCGGCCAGCCTGCCGCTGCGAGGGCCCCTGCAATGAACATTTATGTCCAAGCGGCGCCAGGGCCGACGCACGCTCGCCGTTCACAGGTGTCACCCTGCCGCCGGACGCGCTGACGATTGCGCTCGGCAGCAAGGCCGTCCGTATCGATCTCGGCAACGTCAGCCGCGCGGATTCGGTGGAATGGGTGGATACTCTCAAGCGACAACGAGCTCGGGTCCGCGCCCGCTGCGTGGTACTTGCCGGCAACGCAGTGCAGTCTGCCGCCTTGCTGCTACGCTCGGCGCAACGCGCGGCGCCCAACGGCATCGGCAACGCATCCGGCATGGTGGGCAGTGGCATCTCGTTCAAGATCAGCGGCTACGTGTCCGGTAGCACCACGATAAATCCGCCGGTCACGCCCGAGCCCGGCCGCCCATTCTCCACCGTCGCGGTCTCCGACCATTACCTCAACGACGAGGCGCCTTCGGGGCTCGGCGGAATGATCTACGAAGCAAGTCCGACTGAACGCACGGACGACGACGGAAATACAAGGCTACGGCTGCATTTTCTGGCGGCCGACCAGCCCATGCGCAACAATGCGGTCCGGTTGGCTACCAGGCGGGACGGGCTGGGTTTGCCCAAGATCATTCTCGATTACCAGACCCATCCGCTGGACAAACGCCGATTGGGCTACTTGTCCAGACGCGCGTCGAACTTGCTGGCCGAAGCCGGTGTGAAGCACGTGGATTATCAGGATTCCAACTATCAGTTCGGCAGCGGCCATCTGCATGGCGCCTGTCGGGCTGGGATCGATCCGAAGCAATCGGTGGTTGATCGCTGGGGTCGCGTGCACGACGTCGACAATCTCTATGTCGCGGATGGTGGCTTTTTCCCATATGCCGGAGGCGTCAACCCGACCTTCACCATTCAGGCGAATGCGCTACGGATCGCTCGACGAATAGTCACGCAGCTGACGTAACGAGCGCAACGGAGACGGTTTTTGTCGATCAGCACGCTTGCTGCCGCCGTGAACGCGACCGACGGGGACGGATCGGCACTGCGACGCGCCCTGCGCGTCACCGCCTCGCAGAAGTGGGATCTCAACAGGCGTTTTCCGGTCGTGATGACGCGTGCGTCAGGCGCGCATGCATGGGACATCGACGGAAAGCAATACGTCGATTTCACTTCCTGTAGCGGTGCCGCGCCGCTCGGAGCCGGATACGAGCCGGTCGTGGCGCACGCAGCCGCTGAGATGCGCCGTACCGGCGGCATCCTGCCCGGACCGCTGTCCGTGCACCGGGTCGAATTGGCCGAACGGCTGGCGGAGATCTTCCCTGTCGCGGAGCGCTCAGTATTTTTCCGCACTGGATCTTGCGCCACCACCGCCGCCGTGCGCCTTGCCCGCGCGTTCACGGGCCTTAACCATGTACTGACCAGCGGATATCACGGCTGGCACGACTGGCAGTTGCAGGACCGGCCGGAAATGGGGCTGCCCAATCGGGACCGGGACAGCGTGGACTTCCGCTACAACCTCGACTTGCTCGACGAGCTGGCAAGTGTCCAGCGCGCCGCCGCAGTGATCATCACCCCGGAGGTCAACTTCTTCCCGCCCGAATACCATCAAGAACTGCAGAGGCTGGTGCATCGGCACGGCGCCCTGCTCATCCTTGACGAGGTGATGACCGGATTCCGCTACGCCCTTGGCGGGTACCATATGGCCATCGGGCTCACGCCCGATCTGATTACACTGAGCAAAGGACTGGCGAACGGAATGGCGCTGTCGGCGGTGGCGGGCCGGGCGGACGTACTCGCCGCTGCGGAAAAGACATACATGGGCAACACCTACCAGCGCGAAGTCACCCCGTTCGCAGCTGCACTGAGTACCCTGCATGCGCTGCGCGACGGGACCGCCCTGGCCCGAATGCGCGAGGTTGGCGAGCAACTGATCAGGGGGCTCAACAGTGTCTTCACCAGGCAGCAAGTCGCGGCATGGGCGTTCGCCTGGCCCACGATGTTCGACGTTGTATTTTCCGACGCCGAACTTGGCCACGCCTTCTTCGAGGAGATGTGGGCGCGAGGATTCCTGATGCAGTATGGCGGACGCTTCATGCCCTCCGCTGCGGTATCTGACGCCGACGTGCAGGCGGCTATCGAAGCAGCTGGAGAGGCCCTGCCGGCGGCACTGTCCCGCACGGACAACCCAGTCCGCGCCCCGGATCCAGTCGCGGCTGCCGTACGGTTCGCCAGAGATCATTTCGTTGCCACACCGGGGGCGGTTCGGCGCTGGTTCAATGCGCCCGTCCACTGACCAGCAAGCATGTCGAACAGAGAACAAGACCATGTCGCAGCCCGATCCATTTTCCACGTCGCCAGTGCTGCTCGGCGGCGACAACCGGTCGGGCACCACGCTGCTGAGTATCGTGCTGGACTCTCATCTGGATCTCGTGGCCGGTCCGGAGATCGACTTCCTCGAACCACCCAATCTCGGCCCGCACATTCTGGGTGCAATCGACCTGCTTGCGGTCGGCGATTGGCGGGTCACGGACACGACCAAGAACACGATCGATCCGTTCTGGTATGACGGGGTGCATTTTGTGGTGCAGTGCCGCCGCTTCGGTCTCGACTTCGATGACCTGCGCGGGCTGGTCCGCAAGATTATGGTCGAGGTGGGCAACGACATTGTTTCATTCATCGACCGATGCCGGCTCGTCAACGAGATCGGTGAGTTGCGCAGGGCGCGCAGCGGAGCTCAGCGCTGGGGATTGAAACTGCAGCGTAAGATCACCAGGATCGACGACTTCGCCCGCCTGTGGCCGCGTGCACATTTCGTGCATATCGTGCGGGACGGCCGCGACGTTGCCGCCTCTCACCTGAAGACCGTTCCTGATTGGGGTTACCGAACAGTTGCCGACGCCGCGCGGGGTTGGCTTGAAGTGGTTTCCCGGCCGCATCGGATCGCGCCGCCTGGCCGTTATCTCGAGGTGCGTTACGAGGATCTTGTAAGCAGTCCCCGCACCGCTTTGACGATGATTCTGGACCACCTCGACTTGCCTTGGGACGAGGCCGTGCTGCGTCATGCTGAATACGAGCACGCGTTGTTCGAACAACCGCATGGTCACCCGGCGGCCGAGGCTGCGGGAAAGCCGCTGCACCAAGGTCGAATTGGTCGCCACGTCCAGGATTTGACGCCAAGCCAGATTGTGGAGTTCGAGGAGATCGCTGGAAGTGAGCTGGCCCGACTAGGCTATCTGTCCGTCTCAAGCCCATCTGGCGACGCGTGATCTGCCGGCACTGTTCTGCTACGCCTCGCGCCCTGCCACGCAGCTACCTCGCGCTGCTCGTCGGCCAGACCATTTCCCTGCTGGGCTCCAACGTAACCATGCTGGCGCTGCCGCTGACTGCAATCACCCTGCTAGACGCCGGACCGGCGCAGGCGGGGCTGTTGCTCGCCTGCGGTCGGGCACCGTGTCTTTTCGTGAGCCTGTTCGCCGGGGTCATCGTCGACCGTCTCCCGCACCGACGAATCCTTTTGACCGCCAACGTGGTTATGGCGGCAACGCTGGCCACCATTCCCTTGTGCGCCAGCCTTGGACACCTGGGAATGGTGCAGCTATACGCGACAAGCGTCCTGGTTGGGGTGGCCGCGGTGATCGCCGACGTGGCTTATCTGGCGTGCATACCCACAGTCCTGGACCGGTCTCAGCTGGTTCGGGCGCAGAGTTCATTGGAATTCAGCCAGGCGACCGCGATGGCCGCAGGTCCGTTCCTGGCCGGTTGGCTTATCAACGCGTTCTCCGCTCCAACCGCAATCCTGGCCGACTCCGTCTCCTTTCTGCTCGCCGCCGCGTTGCTCTCGCTGGTGCCGATGCCTGCCGCCTCAGCGGCGCCCTCAAGCACTGTGCTCGTCCAAATGGCCGAGGGGCTGGCGAGCGTGTTCGGCAATGCAGTTTTAAGGGCCGTTACCCTGGCAACCGGCACATTCATCTTTTGGCACAACGCCTATTCTGCGGCTTTTCTGCTGCATCTGACCAAGGATCTCGGGTTCGACAGCCGGGTTGTCGGCATGGTGCTCGGTATCGGCGCGCTTGGCGGTGTGGTGGGCGCGGCTGGCTCACCGTGGGTGGGCCGGGCAATTGGGCTTGGTCCTGTATTAATGACCGGTTTGGCGGTGAGCGCGGCAGGCATGAGCCTTGCGGCGCTGCTCACCCGGCCCTGGTGGGCAGCAGTGGCATGCGTGGCGCTCTCCCAATTCATTCTGTGGATCGGCCAGGGACTCTACCACGTGCAGCAGGTTCCCATTCGATATGCGTTGGTCCCGCAGCGCCTGCAAGGCCGGGTCAATGCGAGCATCCGCACCGTCGTGTGGGGACTGGGCTCATTGGGCGCACTGGTCGGCGGCGCGGCCGCTGCTGCAACGAGCCTGCGCACCACATTGCTGGCGAGCAGTGTGCTTGGCACTGCCTCGATAATTTGGATTTGGCGGTCGCCGCTGCGCCGCACGCGCAGCTTGCATCTGTGAACATTGCCACGGCCCTTCATGGACATCAAGGAATTTTGCGATTCTGATCGGCAGCCGGATCGGCTGATGGTGTGGCGGGTCAGCGATCCCGATCCGGTCAGTTGGCGGCCCGACTCGCGCCGTCCGTCTCATGTTCAGGAGGAACATTTTCGCTCCGCGGACGATGGCCGGTCAAGCTGGCTCGGCGCCGCGTTCGAGTTGCCGGGCGCGTTCAACGCCGCTGCGCTGACAAGAGCGATCCTTGGCTGGGTCAACCGGCATGAGGCATTACGCAGCCGCTTGGCCAATGATGGATCGGTCGTTCATTGCGCCACGATTGAACAAGGCGCGGCGGCAGTTGAGAAGACCGTGGTGGGTGACTGCGCCGATCCCGGCGAAATTGCTCAGTTCCTGGAACGGCTCTTTGAAGCGGAGACCAACCCGCGGCGCTGGCCGGCGTATGTGTTCGTGACGATCAGCCGGCCACCATCCACGCGCCTCCTGTTCGCCTCCGACCACTCCGTCAGCGATGCCTACTCGATGGCCTTGATGCCAAATGAGATCCGAGAGCTGTACACAGCCGCAATCCTCGGAGTGGCGCCGCAGCTGGCACCGGCGCACAGCTATCTGGATCACGCCGAGGCCGAACGAGAGCGACTGACCGACCTGTCCGATGACCATCCCGCAATTGGCCACTGGCGCGAGCTGATCGCCGCGAACAGCGGTCAGTTGCCCGATTTTCCGCTAGCACTCGGTGTGCCGGAAGGATCCTTACAGCGCACCGGACGAATATGGCTGCTCGATGCGGCTGGGGCATCCGAATTCGAGCGAGGGTGCAGGTCCCAGGGCGGAAACGCGGCGACGGGAATTTTCGCCTGTCTGGCGCTGGCAGGAAAAACACTGGCGAACCAACGACAATTCCACGCCGTTGCGCCCTTTCACACCCGGTACGATCTGCGGTCAATGCGTTCGGTTGGATGGTATGTCGGGATGAGTCCGGTAAGCTTCCGGGTGGCCGATACGTTGCCGGAAACCCTGCGCGCCGCCCGGCTCGAACTCAAACGCGCCAAGAAAACAGCTCAGGTGACATTTTCAAAGGCCATGGAATTGCTCGGCGCCACACTGCGCGACCGCTTCATGGTATCCTACATGGACAATCGGACGGTCCCCGGGGCGGACTGCTGGCCGCACTGGCGGACGAGGTTTCTGAACAGCCGTAGCTCCAATGCTTGCGAGACATACCTATGGGTCAGTCGCTGGCAGGACGGAATTTCCGTGAACTTCCGACACCCCGGGACCGCCATCGCGCGAAGCGCGATGGATGACTATCTCGCTGAAGTGGCTGCGCAGGCCCATCTGATCAGCGGCGCTCGTCCGCTGCCGCGGCTCTCAATTGACTGACAAGGGCGGCTGTGAGCTAGCCTTTCTTGGCCAATAACCGGCTTGCGCTACGATCGCGATCATCCGTCCTTGGTGATCAGAAGCGAGCCCGACTCTAGGGCATCCGATCGTCACGATGCCGAGAGCGCCACTTGAGGGGAAGCAGGCGCCATGGAAGGATACGCCGTATCGGCCCCACAATATTTTGATTCGAGCGACTTTTCTCACGGGTGGCTTGCGAGAGACCGGGGTAATGATCGCCAGGCTAAGCCAACACGATTGTTGTTCCGGACAGTAATAGGCACAGTGCCGACTGGCATGTCGGGTTTACAACAACTCAGATATTGAGAGCTAGCATCCTCACATGCATGTTTTTTTTGCATTGAGCTAGCGACGGCACAGTCGTTGCAAGTCTTCGTTCAATAGATGGATTCGTCCCTGCACGGCAGACCGAATGGTTCTGCCGGATCATGCGCTGTTGCAATTATATCCGCACGACAAACCCATTTATCAAACTCTGATAGAGCCGAAGAAGGACGCCAAGGCGTGGGCTCAGCTTCAACTAAAGCATTATGGCGCCTATGTTGCCGCACCTCAATGAATCCCGAATGAGAGGACCATGCGACAACCTGCAGCCGATGAAGAACGACGATCTCTCCATGCACCACCTCAATGGCAATCCTGATCTGGGTTGAACACTAATGCCTCAGCTCACCTTCCCATCGCGACGAAATAGCGACTGCTAAGCGCGTGATGAAAGAGGCGCACCTTAAGGATCTACGAGAACTGATGCAGTTGCTTTGGCATTTGTTCGAAGCAGTGCATCGGCTTCCTAGAGGGCCGGAGCATACAGAAGCGGTTCAGACAATTAAGCGCTTTGAGCGTCGGCTGGTCGTGTTAATTCAAGCGTCTGAAATGGCTCGAGCTGCTGACCGCGAAGTCGCTGGCCGTGCCAGGCACGCTAAATAAATGATTGCCAGACACAATCACCAAAGTCATCCTACGTATGTGCGCCGTCTCTTAGCCTGCATGGCGGCCGGAAACGCGAAACGAAGGTTGTGAGCGCGCCCGTCGGACAGCAATATCCGTTCGCCTGGTTGATTGCCCGTCGTGCAACGGTGCGCTGCAGAGAAGCCTCGGCCGATAGCGGCTATCTGAGCGAGGCCAACCTGCAAACCCTCGCCGATCGCCACATCAGCGCTTACGTCGCGATCGGGCGCGCCAAGCATGCCGCTGAAGGCAAGCGAACCATGACCGGAGCGCTCACCAAAGCCTTGCGGGCCAAGCTCAAGCGCGCCGGCTCGCGAAGCCGCTACCGGTTCAGGAAGCAAATCGTCGAACCGGCGTTCGGGCAGATCAAGCAGGCGCGCGGGTTCAGGCAGTTCCTGCTGCGTGGCATCGAGAAAGTGACGGCCGAGTGGGCGTTGATCTGCACCACTCGCAAGAGCCGCTTGAGCAAGCTATCGTTCATCAACAAGCCCGATACCAGCGCTACCTGGACGGGCTCCTGGTCGAGGCGAATCCAATATTCGAGGAAACCGACGAAACGACGCAAGTAGCACTCCGGCGGATATGCCATCACGCTAGTGGGCAGGTATAAGGACTGTCTTCAGAATTGCGATGACCTTCGAACGGGTTCCTAGGGCCGACGATTTTGATAGGCCCGTTCTCTTTGACGCCCGCTGCATAATTACTCTCTCTATCCAAATGAGCACGAGAAGCTTCGATGGCAAGGTGGAGAGCCGTGGATCCGTTGGGTTGCCCCGATTCCTGTGACCGGACTGACCATGCTAAGAACTAGCGTGTGCGACTTTTGCCAATGTACGTGACGACAAACGAGGATGTTTTGACGAGACGCAACGTCAGTTTCGCAACAGCTTGGCGGGCTGTGTACATGAGGACGTTTGCTTCCGGACGAACACACGCGCAGGACAAGTGTGCGATTCAGCAGAATTGCCGGCACGGATCGCTCCGCTCATCTTTGGCCTGGCTCTTGCTATAACTGGGCTGTTCACAACGTGCCCATCGTAAACTCGTTCAAATGCTCAGGAGGCCTACATGAATTTCCGTCCGCTTCACGACCGCGTCGTGGTCAAGCGCATCGACGCTGAAGAGAAGACAGCTGGCGGCATCATCATTCCCGACACAGCCAAGGAAAAGCCCTCGCAGGGCGAAGTCATCGCGGTTGGCCCAGGTGGCCGTGACGAGACCGGCAAGCTGATTTCGATCGACGTAGAGGTCGGCGACCGCGTGCTGTTCGGCAAGTGGTCGGGCACCGAGGTCAAGGTCGACGGTGAGGAGCTGTTGATCATGAAGGAGAGCGACATCATGGGCGTTCTCACCGATGTGTTTTCCGAGAAGAAAGCCGCCTAGTCCAGCGCTCCCACCCCTCTCCCTGACGAGCGCCTGCCGGACGCGCCGCCGCATGAGAAAGTAAACTGAGGAATTCAATTATGTCAGCCAAGGAAGTCAAATTCGGCGTAGAAGCGCGAGACCGCATGCTGCGCGGCGTCGACATCCTCGCCAACGCCGTGCAGGTCACGCTCGGTCCGAAGGGGCGCAACGTGGTGCTCGAGAAGTCGTTCGGCGCTCCGCGCATCACCAAGGACGGCGTCGCCGTCGCCAAGGAGGTGGAACTCGAGGAGAAATTCGAGAACATGGGCGCCCAGATGGTGCGCGAGGTCGCTGCCAAGGCGGCGGACGCGGCCGGCGACGGCACCACCACCGCGACCGTGCTTGCGGCTGCCATCGTGCGCGAAGGTGCGAAGTCGGTTGCCGCCGGCATGAACCCGATGGACTTGAAGCGCGGTATCGACCTCGCGGTCGAAGCCGTCGTTGCGGACCTCCAGAAGAACTCGAAGAAGGTCACCTCGAACGAGGAGATCGCCCAGGTTGGCACCATCTCGGCCAACGGCGATGCTGAGATCGGCACGTTCCTCGCCGACGCCATGAAGAAGGTCGGCAACGAGGGCGTGATCACGGTCGAGGAAGCCAAGTCGCTCGAGACCGAGCTCGACGTCGTCGAGGGCATGCAGTTCGACCGCGGCTACATCTCGCCCTACTTCGTCACCAACGCCGATAAGATGCGCGTTGAGATGGACGACGCCTACATCCTCATCAACGAGAAGAAGCTCTCCTCGCTGAACGAGCTGCT
>NZ_JACMYP010000065.1 GCF_020889705.1 Bradyrhizobium altum
GCCCCCACGGCTGCGGTCACCCCAAACGAAAATAGGACCCGCCAAATGTCGGCCTGTTTAGGCTCAAAAGTCGGTTCGTTCTGCCGAGCCAAGGTGCCCCTTAGTGTAAAGCGAGGTCATCGACCAACCTAAGCCGCGAAAGCTGCTCTCCGCTTTAACATGGGTGAAGAAGGCTTGGGTTTTCTATCGCTCTCCCGGCCACCAAGGTCGACGGCGGGTTCATGGTCGAGATCTTGTTCGTCCGCAATGCTACGAGATGGCTCCGTTACCATTCGATCGAGAGCACTGCCTACAGCGCATGTACCGCTCGAGCTCGTGGATCGGCGTCGATTTCGGCTGTCGGACAATGTCCAGTGCGACCGTCTGGTGGGTGTCGCATCCGAGGCACTTCACTTCGAGGTAGCGATAACCGGCGTTGAGCGCGTCACCGAGGGCGGGGGACGGCTGTGCCGGCCCCTGGAAGGCGAGCATGCGAGCGTTCCAAGCCTGGCAGGCCAACGCATCGGCATCCCGCCGCGCCTCCACAGCTCGCTCGGCCAGATGCCTGACGGTGGCGCCGAACATGTACTCTCGGGATTTCGAGCCCATCGCGCATGATCGCGCGAAACGTGTTGGGCGAGAAGCCGCTAGGACTGGCGTCTCGCGTGGTTCGAAATGCGAGACTTTGGTCAATTGGCCGGTAGTTAGTTCGAAGGCTTCCGGAATGGCACCACTACTCCGTCGGCAGCTCGGATCGCTACCTTGGCCAGTTCCAACGCGTCGAACCTGAGATTCACAAGCGTATCAGCGACGCCCTGACGATCGAACTCACGGACGAGCGCCTCGGTCACCCTCATCAGTCTGGCGGTCTCAGCTTCGGTCATGGGCATGGGCGTTGGCTTTGATGGTAGGGCGGAGAAAAAGGTCCATTCCAAGAGGCTAACGAATGGGAAATGACCGGGGCAATCCCGCCATCAGCACGCGGTTGTTGAGTCGAGTCGAGCAATGGACCGGCCGCCCTGATCGAGCCCGTCGTTAGCGCCGTCTCATGGGTTATGTCACGCCGTCCGGATTGGCCGGCGAGGGGACTGGCGTGGATCGAGGCCTTCGACGGCATCCCGCTGGCGGGCCTTATCGATACGATGCGGTCGCTGGAAGCCTTCGAGGAACGGGATCTTGCCGGGCACCTGCAGGCGAGCATCAAGCTGAGCCGTGCGCTCGATCCGCCATTGGTGCCGCCGAAGCCGAAGCGGGTGCATAAGAAGCGGAGGGAGGCAATTGAGGTACCCCCGGACGAGGCTTGTGCTGGCCTTGTATTCCACGTCTGGTTGCGGGAAGGTGTAGCCAAATGGCGAATTGGGGCGGATTCGCGCGGTGGGCTCGACAAACCTGGTCAATTTGGCAACGCGCTCTTTTCGGGCGGCGATTGCCCTTATGTTGCACACCGGGCTTATCGCAGTCGCAATACTCATGGTTTACCTGGTTGAAAGGCTATTGCATCAACTATGGCCCGAAACTGCCCCGTTGCTTTTTGACCGGGTGCCTCTAACGTGGCTTATGCAGGTGATAGACTGTGTTTTCTTTGTGCTCTTTGGAACGATGGGCGCCATCGACGCATTTCGGATACTTCGAGGCGAATAGAAATGATCCTGTCAGCCGCAAGGTTCTCGCTTACACCGTCGGCTCTCCTTAATTGGGCGGCTGCTCGCCTAGCGGTATACCTGGTCGCGTCATGCATGACAGCCGCGGTCTTTGTTGGCGGAGCAGCGTTCTACTCGTTTGTATGGCCGGCTCCGCCGCGGCCTCAGCTATCCGTTCCGCAAAGCTTACCAGCACCCGCCGCTCCTTCTTTCGACCAAGACGATGCGATGAGGCGGAGCTTTTCGCCCAATCGCGTAGAGCCGTTAGTCGTCTCTGAGTTGGCGTTGCGGCAAGTTACCGGGGCCAGCGTTATTACGCTCGACGAGAAGAGCAGGCACCTCGTTGGAAGTGTCTTGGAGGCCAACTCAATCGAAGGGAAGGACTTCGTTCTCAGGGTCTCGCGCGGCGGTCCCCAGGGAATGAGCAACGAATTTGGACTTCGGACCCCCAGCACGTTCGTAATGCGCGCGAGTGATCTAAGCTGGTATGAAGTTAAGCTGTCGGGCGAGCGCGATGTCTATGCGGTTGCAACCAAAGAGCAGGTGCTTGCAGCGATGGCGCGCGAGATCAAGTAGAGATGGCGCTCGTCCGCGGGGCATCGTTTGTCGCGTCAGTTCGAACAGCTCCTTTGACGCCCGGGAAGATAATCAGCTGAGACGCCTTTGGCGAAGTTGACCACTTCGTCCCAATCGAGCCTAGTGTCGACCCAACCGACCTTGCCGCACGCGGTGCATTTCAGGTGCGCCGAGATGTCCTGCCAGTCCCAATCCGGAAGATCATCGAGCTTCAGCGACTGTTGTGGTGCTGGCAGCCGAGGCAGAACACTAGGACGGCTTTAAAGCCCGCGTCGCGATCGACGGGACCGGACCAGTGGCGGAGGAAGTAGGCGGGCTTGCGGCGCCAGGGCATAGCCGATTGATTCCGCGGTCGTCGAGCAGATGCAAAATTCTAAAGACGTTTGGGACAGGGAGCGCTGCGAGGCTACTGAGCGTCGTGGGTGTGGTGACTGAACCCTCACGCCTCGTGCTCTGGTCGCATTAAGACGAATGCCATGTCGTCGGCACGCATGCCTTCAAAGCCTGCCTGCAGCACGACTTGGAGGCGCTCCAACGTGCGCAATGAGGCTCTTTCCTCGCCCGTCTGAACCGACAGATGGGCAATCACCTCGTAGACGTACTCTGCAAGCCTTTTCGATATGGGATAGAAATCGGTCATTTGCGCTTCTTTCCGAGAAAGGTCACTCGTCCTGCCAGTCTATAACGAGCTTGCCGCCAAAAAAATCGACCGCAAGCGCGATCTTATTGAAGTCATCTCCTTTGGACTTGCGGCGAGGACCAACGAAGTATTCGCCACAACCAAGCTGACGGCTCAACTTCTTGATGCTGATTTTGTCCTCTTCGGCTCGACGCCTGATTTGCTGTCGCAGATCATCAGGCAATGATGGCTTGTCCTTCTTCAACTGCATTCGTTTTGCCTGCTGAAGAATCGAGCTTTCGGAATGACGTGGAAACGCACCTTTCAGATCGGCGCGCTTACACGAAGGCCACATTTTCCGAAGCCTGACCAGTTCGGCGCCAGTCCACGAGTTTACGTAGGAGTTGCACCCTAGTGCCTTTCTCCGGACCCTCACTGCTTCGGGCGTGCGGTTCTTGAACAGCTTTGCCAATTCCCGAATTGGCTTGGCCGCGTGTCTACGAATTTTCCTATCCTCCGCAGCCGTCCACCACTGCGGCTGTGTGGAGAAGCCCATCGCGCTACGTCGGCCCTGTACGGCATTTTGCGTTCGGCCAAGGAAGCAACTCGACTGCGCGGGCAATCGAGTTCGCACTTATGATCGCGTCCTCTTCGGCTGTCCAACGCTTCGGTGTGGTGGCACCGAGCGTCCTTCGCCGGGCCTTGCAAGCGCCCCATGATCGACCTGGCAGCCTCCGCGCCGCTTCAGCTGGAGCAAACTCCTTGATTACTGCGTCTTCCTGCTGAGTCCACTGGTCGGCACGGTTCGGCATCGGGCGCGCGCCTCCACGCGGCCTTGAGCCTTCTGCTGATCTCACGAGGTTGGAATACTGCTCCGACTTGATGTCCCCGCAATACCCGCAATTCACCGGGCGATGGGCAAGCGCCGCGGCACACGCGGGCCTAATTGCCCATTGAGCGCATAGCGTTGTCTGTCATTTGCTTCCGGTAGGCCGCGCGCGTGTTAAGACGAGCCGCAATCAACAGCGCCGTAGGAATGCCAACTACTGCGAGAAAAATCACGGTGCCGATGGCTGCCATCGTCGTCTCCCGGTTACTTCCGAGATTCTGAATCAACCGCAGGCTGCGATCAAGGGCTAATTTACCCATCGGTCGTCCATGTCGGCTTCGATTTTGCAGTGGAGAACATCGGACGAGCGTCACCCTTGCTGCCCAAATATTTGATGCGACTCACCCTTTTTTGCTCTCCGACGCTATCCCGGCCAAGTGGAGCGAAACAATGTGGCATTCGCCGAAGGGAGTTATTCAGAGGAAGGGACTGACAGACGAAAAGGCCGCACGCTTGCTCGAGGGCTTTCGAGCCGGCAGCACGCTAAAACCGTTTGCAGTCAAATCCACTCGATTCAAGGCTTACTGCGACGCTCATCCGGGATATGCGCTGGTAGCGCTCCCGCTTCTAGAAACCAACAATAAAGCAGCGAACTGGCGCAAAGGTGAAGCCAAGCGCAATCGGACGCACTGCAAGCGTGGCCATCCGCTAAATGACGCGACGGTCTACCTCGATCGCGGTGGAAGCCATCGGAAGTGCATGCTCTGTACGGCTATCAACGAAAAGAATCCTCCTTTGCCGACGGCGGATCAGGTCTCGCGGGTCACCGCGGCTCTGAATGCCGGCAAAACTATCGGAGAAATTTGCTGGGGCATTGTGGACGGAAAGAAGGTGGCGCACCCAATCCTAATTCATCGAAAGTTGAAGCGGTATCGTGATGAGAATCCCGATTATGACCGCTTTGTTAGCTCCGTGATATCCGGCAGCGGTAGCCGTGCGCGACAGCGACGTCTCCTTCAACCCCAAAAGCTTCAGGTCATCGCCGCTCGATCGCAACATAATGACTACCACTCCATCGTGGCTATGGTGCCGTCGTATCTCCCTCCCGACGTGCGAGACGACGTCGCCCAATCTATCATGCTGGCATTGCTTGAGGGCACGCTCCGACGCGACCAACTAAAAGCACGGGTGGGGGAGTTCGTGAGGCTGCATCACCGTGAAGCCAATAAAGTCGGCGTCGGCAAATTTGGGCTTCGGTCTTTAGATGCGCCGGCGTTCACTGACGGATCAAAAACCCTGGCCGATTTTGAGACGCGCAGCATTTGGGACGAGGTGCCCATGTAGATCACGGCACAGCTAATCGCCGCAGTCCGTCTCGCAGCGAGGTGCACCTATTCTTGTGCCATTGCTCGATTTGCCAAGCGTTCCACCGGAAATGATCGTTGCCGATTTTAAAGTCGTCCAATCCAAGATCGCGCTGCATTTGAATTGGGAGAGCTTCGATGTGTCCAACAACACCCTCCAGCCAAGTTTGAAGCGGTCCCGGAGCAGAATATCGGGTGGTGGGATCGCTCATCGCCGCCAAGTGGTGGAGGCGCTTGTCCAGATCGAAGTTGCCTGTTCGGAAGAATAAGTCATCCAGCGGGTCGCGCATGTTGTCTTTCTTGGTTAGAGGAGTATCAGGAGCGACTGCAGCAGGGCTGCAATGGCCGCGCATGCCGCTGCAAGTGCGTTGTATCGGCTCTGCTTGGCCAAACTGACGTGGATCTCGTCAAACACGTCGAAGAGCGATCCCTTGAGCGGTCCTGGCGGGATGCGCTCAGGCGTCTTCGTCAGGCTGGCAATGAGCCATAGAACGGCCGCAGCCAAGCCGAACAGGCCCGATAGGATCTGTACCGCGAGCATCATGCCGTTGTTTTGTATTTCAACTCGGCCTCGACCAGCCAGCGGATAAACATTTTGCTACCAGCCGCCTCAATTGTCGATGTCGTCGCCGTCGTCGTCTTGGTCTGCACCGCGATCCGGATCTTCGACGTAGACGAGGCAACCTTCATAGAAAGAAACAGCGTTGCCGCGGAGCGGGCAGCTTGTCTCCGAAGAGATGCTATGTGCTTCAGCCCAGCGGTAACCGGCTGCGTGGCCAGAGCAATCTTCAGAGCAGTCATAACCGCCGAATTCGCGAGCCTGAGCTGCTCTGGAAGTTGCTATGCAGCCAACCAATGAAGAACACAACATCACGATTGCAAATTTACGCATGGAAACGCCCCTGCAAAAGTCTTTCGCGAATTGAACTTTGAGTCAGATGCTGGACGATTGCGTCGAGCGCGTCGTCGTTATGCACTTGAGACAATCCATTGCCCGCTGGTAGCTTAAGCCAGCTAATGTTTCCGCAACCGGAGGGCGAGCGCAAGGGGGTTGGCATGGATTTTCGGGGAGCCGGTAAACGCCGTGGCTATCATCCGTCGATAATCAGCCGATTCAAGAACGCATTGCAGGCCCGCTCGGCTTCAGCGAATGTGCTGAAGGGCGATCCGGACACCTGAGCTGCCGGCATATTCAGAAAGTCGGGGCGATACGACGCAACAAAGCCCGGCTCTCCATGCAAGCCAGGCCCACTTCGGCTCTCGTTGCTGATTACGAATGAATAGTCGTCGCTGCTTGCGATCCACATCTCCAGATCGCTAGTTTCGACGCGGCGGAAGTGCAGGGCCATTTCGCCCTCCACCGGGAGACCAAACTTGGTCCTCCGTGGTTATCCAGATGGACGCTCAACCTACTTTTGTGCGGTTGGCCGCTTCAGCTTCCCGCGCCAGCCGTTCTGCCTTTAGGCGCTCTCGATTATCGTGGAGCGCTTTTTGCTCTTTGGCGTAATCGGTCGTGGCTTCCTTCGCCTTGACCGCTTTGAATATCTTGTGGGCCTCGCGCTCTGCAGCTGTCGTTGTACGCCGCTCTCGGTTGATCATTATTGACCTCCCACTTGGGGCTCAATAGTCAACGCGCGGAGAGGGCTTTCGATCCCGTCGGCCGACCAACTCATCTGACCCTCGCCTTCAGACCTAACTCGACCAGACGACGGATCGCTTCTGTCCGGACAGGTGAGTCGCTCTGGTCGGCAGCCCAAGCGTCGACGGCAGCGCGCAGCTCGACGGAAAGACGAATAGACGTCACAGGGTCTTGCCCCGTAGCGGGGCGCCCCGGCTTTTTCCGTACTACGTTTTTCTTTGACGCCTTCATAAAAACGTACTACGCTTATTCCGCTTGAAAAACAAGCGGCCCGCCTCGGTGCGTCAACACCGCGACGAGCCTAGCCCAAAACATGGAGCGACCCATGCCTCAGGTTGATTCTGAGAATAGCACAGCTTTGCGTGTGCTCGACCAACGGCCAGTTTGCCACCCGACCGACATTCCCCCAGAGCAGATATTCAAGGCCATCTGGCGCCTGCGACGCGAGGCCATGGACGAGATAGCTCGCCTGATCCGGTTTCTCGACGACACTGATAACCACATGGAGCGGGAGCCGGACGACGACGAACCGTGGCTCGGCTTCCAGGAGGCGTTTCCCGGCCTCGGCTTGTGCGGCGGAAGCGATGATCGGGAAATGGACCTTGGGACCTTCGACCGCATGGTGGACCAGACACACGCGTCCCGGCAGTACTTTGTCGAGGCGCTGGCAGCCCCCGACGCCGAGCACGACGCGGCCGATATTGAGCCGAGCCTTGGCAGCCTTGACCAGAATGACAGTCAGGAGCGATGGGCCGCGGGCGGGCAGCGCGATCTCGAGAAGGATCCGGCAGAGTCCGGCATTGGCGACTATGACGGCTTGCTCGAGCAGACAGGCACGCAGGACTCGTTTCAGGGGACCATGGCCTGAAGGTTGATGCTTCGCCCCGCCGGTGCTGCCGGCGGGGCGTGTTGCCCGTCTCACCACTTCGTGAAGGTTTCACCGGGGTGCAGGGCCGGAAAACCTGGATACCGACCCATTGAATACGAATCGGCTGCGCGTCAGCATCGATGCATTGATTTGCCCCCCGTGGCCAACGGGATAGCGCGGAATCCATCCCTTCATTGGGCCTCGGTTTCGCGAAATTAGCGAACCACGTGCGCTGTGGCTTGGCCGGCCGAGCGCCCAATGGAGCCTATCTGACGTGATCCCCCTGACGCCCAAAGATACCGCCATGCGGCTCGGCATTACCGTCGAGCAGCTTGCCGCGTTCACGGCAGACGGCGAGATCAGCTACATCAACGTCGGCCGAGGCAAAAAGCGCCCGCGCCGACGATACACAGAGCAAGACATTCAAGAATTTTTGGAGAGACGCCGCAGGAGGGAAGTGTGTCTGTCTACCGCGACAAGCGTTCCCCGTATTACCAATTCGATTTCCAGCTCAACGGTCATCGGTTTCATGGCTCAACGAAATGCACGTCGCGCAAAGACGCCCTCAAATTCGAGGCCGCAGAGCAGGAACGGGCCAGGAAGCTGATAAAGGCTGCCAGTCGCGCGAAAGCATCGCTCGCGATTGACGATGTGGCCGACCGATTGTGGAATGATCAGGCGCAGTACGACGCCGAGCCGAAGGCCACTGAAACAAACCTTGCGCGACTGATCGAATATTTCGGCGAGGCCAAATCGCTGGCTGACATCGACCACAAGGCGGCCAAAGAGCTTGTGGCCTGGCGCCGTGGTCATCGGGTGTCGCGGCGCGGCAAGCGGACCAAGAAGGAAGAGGAGGCATTGCCGCTAATCTCCAATGCCACCGTGAACCGCTCGGCCACCAAGGTCCTGCAGCGGCTGTTCGCCTTCGCCAAGGCTGAAGGCGCGATGTTCGAGGCCGAGCCGAAATGGGATGAGCTGATCCTCCCGGAACCAGAGGAGCGGGTCCGTGAATTGAAGAGCGAGGAAGCCGACGCGATCGATGAGGCGATGCGCGACGACTACGGCCCGTTCTTCGACTTCGTCCGCGCCAGTGGCATGCGGTTGAAGGAGTGCGTGACGTTGCGTTGGTCGGAGGTCAACTTCGGCTCCAAGCAGATTGTCCGAACCGGGAAGGGCGGCCGGCGCGTGGTGTTTCCGATAACCCCAGCGGTGCGGGAGATCCTGTTTCCGCTGCAGGGGCAGCACACCGAGTTTGTCTTCACCTATGTCGCTGTCTACGGCAACAAGCGCCTGGGCCGGGTGAGGGGCCAGCGCTATCCGTTGTCCTACAACGGAGCCAAATCCGCTTGGCAGATTATGCGGACCAGGGCGGGCGTGAAGGATTTTCGCTTCCACGACTTCCGCCACGACTTCGGGACCAAGCTTCTGCGGGACAGCGGCAATCTCAAGCTCGTGCAGAAGGCGCTGAACCACCGCGACATCAAGAGCACGCTGCGATACGCCCATGTCTTGGATGAGGATGTTGCCGCAGCGGTTGAGCGGCTCGCGGAGTCCCGGAAAAATCCCCGGAATAAGGCGCAAAAGATCAACTAACTTGTTGGGAATGCAAATGATATCGGAAGTAGCATCTAACCTTCCAGATGTCGTTTGCGGCGACGCTCGGGCTGGTGGCGCTGGTGCAGATCGGACTGCCGAACCTGTTGGCGTCGCCCGATCACTCGGCGACCGCGCGGGTTGCGCTGTGGGGCGGGCGTGAGCTCACGATGCTGATGCTGGCCTCGCTGGTCGCGGGGCTCGCGACGACGCCCTACGCCGCGTTCCACTTCCACCGCGTGACGCCCTACGGGCTGCTGGCGAACCTCGCGGCGATGCCGGTGGTATCGGCGGTCGTGATGCCGGCCGGCCTGCTCGGGCTGCTCGCCATGCCGTTCGGCTTCGACGGCGTGTTCTGGGCAATCATGGGGTTCGGCATCGACTGGATGATCCTGGTGACGCAATGGGTCGCAGCGCTGCCGGGCGCGGTCGGACGGATGGCGGCGTTCGGGGTCGGGCCGATGGTCGTCGCAAGCGCCGGCCTTATCCTGCTCGGGCTGTTGCGCACGCCGCTGCGCTGGTCGGGCGCGGTGCTGCTGGTGGTGGCCTCGGTCTGGGCGGTGCGGGTGCCGCAGCCGGACGTGCTGGTCTCCGCCGACGGCCGCAACGTCGCGGTGCGGGGCGGTGACGGCCGGCTGCATCTGATGCACAGCGCGAAGGACGCCTTTCTGGTCAAGGAGTGGCTGGCGGCGGATGCCGACGCGCGGACTGCCACGGATTCCTCGCTCGGCGAGGGCGTCTCCTGCGATCCGAGCGGCTGCGTGACGCAAGGTCCCGGCGGCGCCTTCGTCGCGCTGGCGAGCCGGCCGGAGGCATTGGCCGACGATTGCGAGCGTGCAGCGCTGATCGTAACCGCGCGGCCGACACCGCGGGGCTGCGCGGCCTCGGTGATCGACGCCGAGCGGTTGCGGCGCCACGGCGCGCTGGTGGTGCGGCGCATCAGGGACGGCTACGCCATCGATGCGGTCAAGCCCGGCGGGATCGACCGGCCGTGGTCGCCAGCGGTTCCCGGCGACGGTGAGGCTGAGACGACGTTGCGCGCACCCGACAGCGCGCCGCGGCCCGCCGTCGACGCGATGCCGGCCGAGACCGATTTGCAGAGCGAAGATTAGCCGTTGTCAGGTGAGGGGCCGGTCGGCAACTCGAACAGGCCGAGATGATATTCGTCGGAGTCAGGGCCGGCGTCGGGCTTCTTGACGAGGGTGAAGGAAGCCTCGGGGAATTGCTCCCAGACCTTCAGGTCGTCAGCCGTCACCGTCAGCCAGCCGAACCGGAACATGTAGCGGCCCGGCTCCGTGACGCGTCCAGCCTTTTGCCATGTGACCTTGTCGACCACCACGCACGTCCTCCGTGCCCGATGATGCGCCAAGGCGCGCGCCGACGCAATTCTCCAGCTGCGCCCCGGAACCCGGCGTCCGGGGTCGCTCGAAATCGCTTAGGTCATCCGCCGCCGAACAGCTCATTCCGCGGCGACGATGCGTTCAACCCAAAAACAGCGACGCAAATGCGGAGGGCCGTCGCTCCACAACCTTCGGCTTCTGCTCGACCGGCGGATGCAGTGCCGGCAATTGCAGCACGCTGACGCGTTGTCCCTCGACCAGTTGGGTCACCAGCACATGGCTGCCGTCGGGGAATTCGACCGCGTCATGATGGCGATCGGGAACGTCGGGCTCGACTTCGTTGAACACGCCGACGCGGAAGTTCATCGTCTTGGTCCAGATCCAGCGGCTGTCGTAGCGAACGTTCTCGGCGAAAGCGAGCTCGGTGCCCGGCAGCATGCAGACCGCGACGTTGGGATCGGTCTCCGAAGCAAAGCCGCGGGTCGACGTGCCGCGGAAAGTCGTGGTGATCAGCGTCTCTCCAACAATGGCGGGGCGCGACGCCACGGCGTGCAGACTATAGTCACACATCGGATGGCTCCTCTAATCGAGGTAGCGACCCGTGCCTCTCCTTGAGGCATAGGGCCTCTACCAGAGTGGACGATAGCGAACGAGTGTCTCCTCGTTTCTGGGCGATTGTACGACTGGCCGCCGAACGCCTCAATCACAAACACGCGACGCTGCGTGAGCGGTATCGGGCGCATCGGGCAGGCCGCACGTTACGCTATCTTTCAAGGAACGATCCGACGTGTTGCTCGTTCCCCGCCGCCGCAAGTATTTGAAATTCAGTATTTGCGATAGAGGCCGATCAGCTTGCCCTGGATGCGGACCCGGTTCGGTGGCAGGATGCGCACTTCATAGGCGGTGTTGGCCGGCTCCAGCGCGATCGACGCGCCGCGGCGGCGGAAGCGCTTCAGGGTGGCTTCCTCCTCGTCGATCAGCGCCACCACGATGTCGCCGGTGTTGGCGACGTCGTTGCGCTGGATCAGCGCCATGTCGCCGTCGAGGATGCCGGCATCGACCATCGAGTCGCCGCGCACTTCCAGCGCATAGTGCTCGCCGGCGCCGAGCATGTCGGGCGGTACGCTGATGGTGTGGCTGCGGGTCTGCAGCGCCTCGATCGGCGTACCGGCGGCGATCCGGCCCATCACGGGGACCGCGACCGGACGGTTGCCGTCGTCCTCGGCGATCGGCGGCGTGCTGGTGCGCTTGCCGAGGGTGCCTTCGATGACGCTCGGGGTGAAGCCGCGGCGACCGTTGCCGCCGCCGGCCGAGAGTTCGGGCAGCTTGATGACTTCGATGGCGCGGGCGCGGTTGGGCAGGCGGCGGATGAAGCCGCGCTCCTCCAGCGCAGTGATCAGGCGGTGGATTCCGGACTTCGAGCGCAGGTCGAGCGCATCCTTCATCTCGTCGAACGAGGGCGGTACGCCGGCCTCTTTCAGGCGTTCATTGATGAAACGCAGAAGTTCGTACTGTTTGCGCGTGAGCATCTCGAGTATTCCCCCGGTTGGTAGCGTCGTTCGATTCCGAGACTCTTCAGGTGGGCTTGCAAGCGGAGCCTAACCTCAGGAGCACGGTGCTCGTGACAAGCGCTCCCTCGCGGCTTCCCATTTGTACACACCAGTACTCGAAACAAATCATGAACGGACACTATATGTTCGATATGTGTTCCGCAACCACTTAATTTCCGGTGAACGCATCCAGCGAGCGCTCAAGCGATGCGGTCTGCGCCGTCACTCGGGCAGCGTCAGGATCTCGCATTCGCTGCCTTTGCCGGCGGCAGGCGCAAACGGTGGACGCACGAGAAGTGCCCGTGCCGCAGCGAGATTCCCGAGCAGCGACGAGTCCTGTTGCATCACAGGCGTTGCGATCAGCGTGCCGTCCTCGCGCGCCTCGAGGCGCGCACGCAGATAGTCCTCGCGCTGGTCGTTGGCGGCGAGGTCGCGGCCGAGCAGGGCGCTCGAGCGGACATGATGGACAGCTTTTCGGCCGCTCAGCGCCCGAATCAACGGCACCAGAAACAGGAAGGCGCAGACATAGGAGGACACCGGATTGCCGGGCAGGCCGATCACCCGCATTGCGCCGAGCCGGCCATGCATCATCGGCTTGCCGGGCCGCATCGCGATCCGCCAGAACGCCATCTGAACGCCCTCGGCCTCCAGCGACTGCTTGACCAGATCGTGGTCGCCGACCGAGGCGCCGCCGGTCGTGATCAGGATGTCGGCACCGGTCTCGCGCGCCCGGCGGATGCCGGCGGTGGTCGCTTCCACCGTGTCGGCGGCAACCCCGAGATCGACGGTCTCGGCGCCTTCGGCGCGCGCCAGCGCCCGCAGCGCATAGCCGTTGGAATAGACGATCTGGCCGGGGCCGGGCTGTGATCCCGGCATCACCAGCTCGTCGCCGGTCGCCAGCACCGCGACCCTCGGACGGCGGTGCACCGCGAGGTCTGGATAGTTCATGGCGGCCGCAAGCGACAGCGCGCGATCGGAGAGGCGGCTGCCGGCGGCGAGCAGCACGTCGCCTTCACGGAAGTCGACGCCGGCCGGGCGGATGTGCCGTCCGGCGGTTGCGGCCTCGGTGATCGTGATGTGGTCGCCGTCGACGGCGGTGTCTTCCTGGATGATGACGGCGTCGGCGCCATTAGGGATCACGCCGCCGGTAAAAATTCGCACCGCTTCGCCGGCGCCGACCATCCGCTCGAACGGCCGGCCGGCGGCGACTTCGCCGATCACTCTGAGCCGGGCCTTCAGATCACCAGCGTCGGCCGCGCGCACGGCATAGCCGTCCATCGCCGACATCGGCTGCGGTGGCTGGGTACGGAGCGCGGCGAGGTCGCGCGCCAGGGTGCGGTGGTAGGCGGCGTCGAGCGCGACCATCTCCTCCGGCAGTGGTTCGGCGCCGGCGAGGACGGCGGACAGGGCATCGGCAACCGGCATCAGGGCCACGCTCGGAGCTCCTTCAATCCAAATGTTCAATACCAAGTGCAGTCAGAGCCCTCGCCACGTCATCCGTCGATGTCACGTGGATGGCATGAAGGCCACGCGCCCGCGCGCCTTCGATGTTGGCGGCCAGGTCGTCGAAGAACAGGATCCGCGACGCCGGCACGCCGATGGCTTTTACCACATGATCGTAGGCCTCGGCGTCGGGTTTCCGAAAGCCGATCGTCGAGGACAGGAAGACGGTGCGGAAATGGCTGAGCAGCTCGGCGTGGATGACCGAGAAATGCGCGACGTGGGCCGGATTGGTGTTGGAGAAAGCGTAGAGCGGCATCCGCGCGGCGGCGGTCGCGAGCAGGGGGGCAATCCCCGGCATCTCGCCGGTGAAGATCGCATTCCAGCCTTCGAGGAACTGTGCATCGGTGAGGTTGACGCCGAGCGTCCGGCGCAGGTTTGCGAAGAACGCCGCGTCGTCGATCCGGCCGATCTCGTGATGCTTGAAGCTGTCGTCGACGACAAATCGCGTGGCGAGGTCGGCCGGCGCGCAACCGGCATGCCGCGCCCAGTGCGCCATCACCGTCTCGAAGTTGATGTCGAGCACGACGCGGCCGATATCGAACAGCAGCACGTCGACGGAATCGGGAGAGAGTTGTGAGGTCATTGCGTGAAACCGTGTACGAGAATTGCGGGCGGGCGGCAATGTCCCCGATTTGTGCGGCAGGCATGCGACGAGGAACGCGCTGTCGTCCCTGCGAAAGCAGGGACCCATAACCACCAATGGTCATTGTTGTGCGTCGTTGGAACGACGAGTGCCGCCTACAATACCCGCCGCGGAGCATGGGTCCCTGCTTTCGCAGGGACGACACCGAGTGTGTGGCGCCGCTTGTGGGTCGTGGATCCGCATTCTCGCGACATGAATCGCCCGAGCTTTGCTGTTCCGCCCTCTCTCTTGAACAGAAGGCGCAGGGAAAGCCGGGTGCCGATCGCACCCATGGGCCCCGTGCAAAAGGTAGAAAGCACGGGGGTAGGACCACAGGTGTAACCGGAAACAACCCGGCTTTCCCTGCGCGATGGGTTACGGCTTATACGTGCTCTCCCCGGCGAGACTGGGCTTTGTTGTCACCGCCTTCGCGAAGATGCTTGCGCATCCTGCGAGAGGACACCTGCCACTAGGGCGTCAGGCCTGCGCGATTTCACCGTCCGCCTCGCGTGCTCTCGTCAGTCGCACGCTCGGCGTCCACCGCATCTCGACCCACGTTCGTGACGACCGCGAAGCGCCCCTCGATCGGGTGAGACGGGCAAACCATACACTGAGTTGACCTACCGATAAACCGAAATATTTTCGTCGCGCAGGCTTGACGCGTTTTACTGAGTTGCCCGTCGGGTTGTTTTGTCGCAGTCCTCAAGGCGGTTTCCAGTCGGGATGTGTAACCCTCGATGGCAGTGTTGACTCCATTCAGATCACGACGGTCTGTCTTCAGGAGCTTTCGGCAAAAGTGCACAGGGAAATTTCAGCTGCCAAACGGGTTACTCCGGGATCATACCGCCGGATTCCAGTTTTTCCGGTACAGTGGAATTGCGCTCCTGATGGGAGCGCTTCAGGGAGGAACGGCTCTGGCGCGTTAATCCCATGCCCCGGAGAACGCGCGCCGGGGCCGTCACGCCCAGAACCTCATGACATTATTTTTGCAGCCGGCACCGACCGGCTAATGCAAGTAGGTCAACCCTCCTGCCACGATCGCTACGGAAAAGGCAAAAATGGCGGCCGCGATAATCCAGGGCAGATCGTGGCGTTCTCTCGGGGTCATGGTGGGTCTCTCCTTGAAAATCGGTCCATCACGCTCACGGCTCTCGCTTGATGGTCCCTTCATGACAATTTTCGCGATAGCGGCGGCAATTGTCTCGGCCTTCTATGCCGAGCTCGTCCTTGTACATGCAGCCGTCACGCAGCCACTCGCAATTGAGATGCGGTGTCGATGGCGAGCAAGACTTGCGAAACTTGACGCAATTGTCCTCGCCTTCGCCAAGTTCGTCTTTCAGTTCGCACGCCCGCAGCAAGTCACGGCAATCGCCGCCTTGCGGTGTCGTTGCAGACGCGGAATTGACTAAATGTCCTGAGTGCCACGCAGCAAAGATCGCAAGAGCAATGGCGCATAAGGCGATAATCGTTGGCCTGCCTGGCGTCTCACTCACCTTAATTTTGGCTCCTGCAAATGAGGGTGGCGGCATTGCCACCACCGCAGCTCTTGTTAGATGCTCCTCGCTTTCACTTCAGAAACGGTCGGCGGGCGCGACCGTTCCTCTCCCCGGCCGCCGTGCGATGGATTGCTTCGCTTCGCTCGCAATGACGAGGCCGATAGCTTCGCAGCCTCTCAGGATGACGGGGGAGGGCTCGATGAGGGCCGCCGCTTGCCTTAGGGATGCAGAAGCCAAAGCAGGCGCTGGCGTTGCTGCTCACGGTCGAGCTGATTCCTGCGCATGACTTCAAGTTCGGCTTGAACCTTGGTGGTGTCTTCATTCAGCCGCTTCGATTCAATCAGGAGCGCCTCAAGCTCAGCGAGTCTCCTTTCGCCTTCGACCACGTCGAGTTCAATCTGCCTCAACTCGTCCATGATCGCGTCTTTGTACATCGAACTCGCGGGCCACCTTGACCTATGTCTTGCGTGCTGCCTGTAAAGTACAAACCGCTCGCAAACCCTGCTGTTCCTAGCAGGGCTCAGGCCGGAGAATTCGAGCAGGAGGCCTGGGCGGGGGTCACCGTGTCGATGGAGCGCGCGTTGGCGTGTTTCGCATCATCATCCGACGGCCTTCTGAAGGGCGACCAGTACGCCGAAGACCGAGCCCGTCACGGCGGGGAAGACAGTGAGATAATAAATGCGGTACATGACTGGCCGATCTGCTTTGGTCTAGTTGAGTAGGCTGTATTTTGTGCTCAAGCGCTCTTGAATGCGATGCGCCGCATGATCGGCAATCGATTGAGCTGCCTCGCCATAGTCGACGACCGTGACGTGCCACGTCGTTTCCTCGCCGACCACATGAACCTGGCTAATGCTGACTTCCCTGACGTCGGCGCAGCCCGGCTCGCAGCGCAACAGGTCAAGGATTTCGGAAGCTAGACTCGCTCGGGGAATAGGTTGCTTTTCCATCGTTGGCCCGAAGTCGAATGCGCGCTCGCGACGCACATAAGTGACGGTTGGATTCCCGAGGTTGACGCTCATTGAGAGCGGTCGTTCCTCGAACGCCAATGGAACGTCCGGCCAATCAATGGTTTTCCGCAGATAGCAGAATTTGTTGGAGGACGTTCATGCGGGACGACTACGAAATCGTTCGCCACTCGGAACTTTGGCTAGCTGCGCTGGTCGGCTGCGCGCCGTCGCTGTTGATTGTTACAATGATGATCTTATCGCTGATCCAACCGCAATTCCCCGGCTGACATTTCATCGATTTGGCGGAAGCAGATCGCTCCTCGCCGCCCGGATCGCCCGGATCGCCCGGTGCGCCCTCATATCCTCGAAAGCGCTAGACCCAAATAGCCGATCAGCGCGCCGGTGCTGAGAATGATGACGACGAGCGCCTGCTCTGAACGTGCCTGCAAGGTTTTTTGGGTCACGGCGTTGGACGCTCCATCTTCGAAATCACTCTGTCCAACTAACTTGGGTAACTATCCGTTCCGGCTCCCTCTCGGGAATTTTCACGAATATCAACTGCGCAAGCACGTCCGTGCGCTCCTCCTGTTCCAGGTCGGAAATGAGCAACGCCGCCCGCATTGAAATATGGCGGACGACGCTGGTTCGAGCCCCAGGAAGGATGACAAAATTCTGATCTCAGGGATACGCATGAGAGGAACAGGGTTCACGTCTTCGACCCGTATGACTCCGGTACTCCGAAGGGGCAGACGAAACTATCGGGGCCGAGGTCTAGGATCGCGTGACTAAGTTGCTCTGGCCTCAGCGTGTGTACCCCCTCGCTGAGGCCCTTTTCTTTGGGCCGCCGATCTCCCGGCTCAGCTTAGCAACGCACAACGCGTTTCAACCCAGGACCTTTGCCCGGACTGGCGCTCTGTCGGAGCGCCTTGACTGCGTCGTCCAACCGCAAATTGGAAACCGCACCGGAGCGCTCTCGAAGGCCGGCGTCAACAAAGTAGGCTACGAGCATGACAAAGCTAATCGCTACAATCAGAGCAGCATTTTTCTTCCTTTTGCTAATTCCGCTTTCGGCGCATGCACAGGCGGTCGATCCGGCTGCGGAGCGGATCGCAGTCGCAAACGTGATGCACGACTATTTCGAGGCGTACAGCCGTGGCGACATGGATGCGGTCATGAAGCTGATCAACGTGCCCTTCGTGGTATCTGGGCCGAAGGGCTTCATGGCTTATACGACGGCTGACGGGACGCTAAGCATGTACACAAGGTTTCGTGACGCGGCAGTTCAACAAGGATACGCAAAGAGTGAGTGGATCGACCTCGGAGTGAAACTTCTCGGCGGGACGTATGCCATAGCTGCGGGAACGTACGTGCGCTCCAAAGCGGATGGGAGCGAACTGAACAGGTCAGGCGGGACATATTTGCTGAATAAGGTCGATGGCCTCTGGAAGATTGCTATTAACGTCGGCTATCCGGTTAGGGACGCCTTCAAACCCGAATGATCGATGAAGCATAGTTTGTAAGGCAGCGCTCGCTGCGGCGTCCGTTCTGGGTCAGAAGCGACGGCCGAAGGATCGCTAACGCGAAGTCCCGCACTGCCCTCAAGACCGGATCAGCCTTAGGGCGACGAAGTTGTTCGGCTGAGGGCCGGCCAACGGGAGACACGCCGGCCATCGATCTTGGTCTGCTGCCGACATCAATGCTCACGGTCGTCGCGCCGCTCGCTATGAACATTCTCACCCGCGGGCACGAAACAGATCGCGGCCGCCCCGCGACCGTTCGTTGCCCAGACTTCGGCGGCGCCGCTGGCGATCACCAGCGATAGCCATACCCGCGATAGTACCTGGGACCGTAGACGTATGCGGGGCGAATAACGCGCCGATACGCGGGACCGGCATAGTAGGACCGGTATCCGCCGTAGTATGCGGGGGCGTAGCCGTAGTTGTAGTATGCCGGGGCATAGCCGCCGTAATACGCGGGGGCGTAACCTCCGTAATAGCCATAACCCGGTCCGCCGTAGTAGCCGTAGCCTGGGCCATAGGCGTAGGCGCTCGAGGCTATGCCACCAACCACTGCCGCTCCGATTAGTCCGGCCGCGAGTCCAGCACCCCAGCCACCACCACGCCACGCTTGGGCTGGTGATGGAGCCACCAAGGCAGCGACACCGATGGTGGCAGCGGTCACTAACGTCAATGCTGCTTTTTTCATTTCCGAAGCCTCCGTTGTTCCCGGAACTTCAACCAAGAATCCAGCCATAGTTTCCCCCGACCCGCCGTCGGCGGAACGGTTCCGCGAAATTTAATATTGATGAACGGCTTGGGAAAGCGGGGGGACATCGAGCACGGGCCCTAGCCGGCGCCGCCGCCCGCTCACCGTTCGCCCAGGTCGACCTGCGTCAGGATGCCCTGCCGCAGCGCGAGGCGGACCAACTCGATATCCGTGCCGACGCCGAGCTTGTCCTTGATCAGGGAATGCAGGTTCGCGACCGTCTTGGGGCTGAGATGCAGCGCCTCGGCGATCTCGTCGGTGGTCTTCTCCGCGAGCAGCATGCGCAGCACCTCGAATTCCCGCGCGGTCAGCAGATCGGCGGCGGCGCTCTCGCCGGCGAGGTGGCTGAGCGCGAGTTCGTGGTCGATATCCGGACTGATCGCGATCTTGCCCGACAGCGCGTCCATCACGGCATGCACCAGCGTCTCCGGCGGGCTGGTCTTGGTGACGTAGCCGCTCGCGCCGGCGCGGATCGCCTGCACGGCAAACGCTGCGTTCTGGTGCATGGTGAACACCAGTATCTTTGCGCGCTTGTCCCACTGCCTGAGACGCCGGATAGCCTCGATGCCGCCGATGCCGGGCATCGACAGGTCCATGATGACGAGGTCGGGCCCGGTCTCCTTGTAAAGGCGGTAGGCCTCGACGCCGTCGGACGCTTCGGCGACGACCGAGAGCCCCGGCTGCTTCTGCAGCATCGCCCGGTAGCCCTCCCGGACGACGGCGTGGTCGTCGACCAGCATGATGGTTCGCGCCGTATTGCTCATGCCGCGCGCTCCACAAATGCGGCCTCTCGGTTGGCCGCGACGGGAACGATCACACGGAGCGAAGAGCCGTTAGACTGTCCGGCCTCGAAGCTCAGCCGCCCGCCGAGCGCGGCGACCCGCTCGCGCATGCCGAGCAGGCCCATGCCGGACCTGAACTGGGGATCACCCGGCCCGCCATCATCGTCGATCGCCAGCGCGATTTCGTTGCTGCCGCCGGCCGGAGCCGTCTCGCGCATCTCAAGCCGCAGCATGACGCGCGTGGCGCCGGCGTGCTTGGCTGCGTTGGTGAGTGCCTCCTGCACGATGCGGTAGAGATTGGCGCTGACGGAGGCGGGGATGCGCTCGAACGATCCCGCTATGGCGATCTCGAACCGCGGCTGTCCCCGGCTGCGGCCGTTCCAGCCCGCGATCAGGCCCTCCAGGCTGGCCGCAAGGCCGAGTTCGTCGACATCGGGCGGGCGCAACCTGAAGAGGGCGCCGCGCAACGTCTCCATCATGTCGGTCGCGGTCCGCGCGATGCCGTCGCATTCGGCGAGCAGGGGCGGGCAATCCTGCACCGCGGTCAGGCGCGCCGAGGCGGCGAGCGCGCGGATCGCGGCCAGCGATTGCCCGAACTCGTCATGCAGCTCGCGCGCCAAATGCCGGCGTTCCTCGTCCTGCACCACGATCAGTTTCTGCGTCAGCGCGTTGCGGTCGGAGAGCGCAGTGGCGAGACGCTCGGCGAGATGGTTGAAGACGTCGCCGATTGCCGACAATTCGGCGAGATCGAACGGCGGCAGGCGCGCGGCGAGGTCGCCTGCGGCGATCCGCTCAAGCCCGTCGCGGATCAGCCGTGTCGGACGCAGCGCACGCGACAGCGCCGCATAGACCAGCGCGCAGAGCAGCGGCAGCGCGATCATGAGCACCGCCATCAGCCGGCCGGCATCGTGCCAGGCCTCAGTCGTCAGCACGGCCGGATCGACCCAGACCACGGCCTCGCCGATCGCCTGGCCGCGCGCAATCACCGGGCGCACGGTCTCCCGGCCGGGATCAAACAGGCGGCGATAGAGCGTCGCAAAGGCCTGCGGCGGCGCGGCCGTATCGGCCTGCGTGCCGCCGCAGAAGCGCTGGCTGATCTCGCCGCTATTGCTGCGAAACGCGAGGCAGAGGCCGGGCGCCATGACCGAGGCGGCAACGCTGTCGAGATCGGGGAAATCGGAGCGTGGATTGTTCAGCCACTGGATCTTGCTCTGCCGCAGCTCCAGTGTCCTGGCGGCGACATCGGCGACGGCAGCGATCCTGGCGCGCACCGAGCGGTCGGCCTCGATCAGGAAGTAGCCGGAGATCGCTGCAAAGCAGAGCATCGATACCGCAGCCACACGCAACGTCAGCCGCTGCTTCAGATCGCTTCCGGACCAATTCCGCATCGGCGTATCCTCAGAGGTCGCAGACGACCTTCGGCGCCCGTTCGCGGGCACGGCCGTCACGCCTATTAAACGGCAGAACGAAGGCGTCGAGAAGCGTCGCCTTGAGTGCGGACCACCGTCGTGAAATTTTCCCGGCAGCGGCCGGGAGGCGCTCCGCTGCGGCGCGGCGGCCGCCGGTCTAGGCTGCGATCGACCCCGCATCAGCACCTGAAAGGCCTCGATCATGCGCCAGTCTCGTCTTGTCGTGCACGCCCTCGCGTTGATCGGCATTCTGGCCGGATCCTGTCCGCTGCGCGCCGAGACCGGCGCCGCCGCGGCTTCCCCGCTTGGCGTCAGCATCGATGATTTCAGCTATGTCGACACCTCGGGCGAGGTGATCGACCAGACCGCCGTGCATCAGAAGCGGCTGGATGCGTTCATGGCTGCACTGCGCGCCGATGTCGCCGCCGAGCCGCGCTATCGCCTGGTGCCGTCAGCGGCGCCCACAGGCGAGGCCCAGATCAAGGTGGTCGGCGGCGTGCAGAAGATGAGCACGCTGGTGCAGTGGGCCAAGGTGGCCGTCATCGATGTCGGCGCGAGCCGTGTTCTGTACGAAAAGCTCTACACGTTTCGCGGCGACAATGACGAGGCATGGGACCATGCGCGGATGTTCGTGTCGCGCGAGGTGCGCGCCGTTCTTGCCGCTGCGCTGCCGACGGCACCGGCCGCCGCCGTGGCGCCGATCGGGCTTGCGGTGTTCGAGTTCGAGCTCGAGGACAATTCCGCTGCACCGTCGTCCGGCCTTGCCGGCTCCGATGCTGCCACGCTGGCCGATGTCACCCAGGGCGTGCGCGACCGGCTTGCGCAATCGGGCCGCTACCGCCTGGTCGATACCGGCGGCGCAGTTGCTGAGCCCGTCAAGGCGCGGGCGCTGCGCGACTGTGACGGCTGCGAGGCGGCGATCGCGCAGAAGCTCGGCGCCGATCAATCGCTGATCGGCGTGATCAGGCGGGTCAGCCGGACCGAGTACACGGTCGGCTTCCAGGTGCGCGACGCCCGCAGCGGCGCGGTCGTCTCACGCGGCGACAGCGGCTTGCGGATGGGCGCCGATTATTCCTGGACCCGCGGCGCGGTTCACCTGGTCGGCGACCGCCTGCTAGAGGGCGGGGCGCAGCAATAGCGATCCGGGTGAGGATGTCTCGGGGCTGTGGTCGCAAGCTCGGCAGGCGGACCATAGCAAAGCGCGATGGCTGATAGACACATCATCTTCTATCGCCGGGCCCGTGTGTGGGCTATCACCGCCATCTGATCACCGCCCAGGAGCTGCCGATGCGTTTGCCCGCCGTCCTTTTCGCTCTCGCGCTCGCCGCAAGCCCCGTGGCAGCCGAAGAGCTGTCGGGCACGCTGCAGAAGGTCAAGGAGACCAGGAAGGTCACGCTGGGCTTTCAGGAGGCCTCCGTTCCCTTCAGCTATCTCGACGACAATCAGCGGCCGATCGGCTTCGCGCTCGATATCTGCCTCAAGATCGTTGATGCCGTGAAGAAGGAGCTCGGTATGCCCGACATCGCGGTCGACTATCTCCCGGTGACCTCGTCGAACCGTATCCCGCTGATGGTCAACGGCACCATCGACCTGCATTGCTCGGCGACCACCAACAGCGCCGAGCGCCAGAAGCAGGTGACCTTCACCAACTCGCACTTCCTGAGCGCGACGCGCTTTGCGGCCAAGAAATCCTCCGGCATCAACACCATCGACGACCTCAAGGGCAAGTCGGTCACCGCCGTTGCGGGCTCGGTGAACCTGACGCAGCTCATCAAGGTCAATACCGAACGCAAGCTCGGCATCAACGTTCAGCCGGCCAAGGACCAGGCCGAAGCGTTTTTGATGCTCGAGACCGATCGCGCCCAGGCCTACGCGCTCGACGACGTGCAGCTGGCGGTGGCGATCGCGCGATCCAAGCAGCCGGCGCTCTACATGATCAGCGAGGAGGCCTTCTCGAAGGCGGAGCCGTTTGGAATCATGCTGCGCAGGGAGGACGCGCCGTTCAAGGCGCTCGCCGACCGCGCGACGGCCGAGCTCTATGGGAGCCCGGAGATCGAGGTCATGTACAAGAGGTGGCTGGAAGCGCCGACCCCGCCGAACGGCATCAACTACAACGTCCCGATCTCGCCGGCGCTGCGCAACGCGTTCAAGAATCCGAGCTCGAGCTTCGATCCTGACGTGTACGAGGTTGCCAAGTAGCTGCGGTCGACCGTAGCCCGCATGAGCCAACGTGTCGCGCGAACGCGCGCCCGATGACAGGCTCCACGATATGCGGGGACGTCACCGTGAACTGAGCGAGCGGCCCGGATATCGCTGCGCTCATCCGGGCTACGCCGAGGCGCGATAGCACGACCGGAAAACAGATCACCGCGCCAAGCCGCTGATCCTTGGAAGGGCTTTTCGCGCGCGCGGCCAAAAACGAATTAGCGTCTCATATACATCGGCAGTTTTTCTCCTAATCTTGCAGCGTTGTGACTGCTGATCAGGAGCCTGCGCCGGTGACCATGCCATCCCTCTCACGACGTTCCGCGCTCGGCGTTCTCGCCGGAAGTCTGGTTGCGGGCAGCGTTCGCGCTGAAACCGGGGCGGGCGCTGGTCCCGATCTCGGCGGCGTCACCTTGCGTGTGGCCTATTACAAGGGCGGCTGGCGTCCGCTGCTGCAGGCCGCCGGCGAGGACAAGACGCCTTAAAAGGTTGAATGGAAGGAGCTTAACAACGGCGTCCTCCACATCGAGGCCCTGAACGGCGATGCGCTCGACATCGGTTCGGGCAGCGAGATCCCCGCGATGTTCGCCGCGCGCCAGAACGCCAAGGTGCGGTTCATCGCCGTCACCCATGAGGACCTCAACATCCAGGTCACGGTGGCGGCGAAGGATGCGCCGATCCATTCGATCGCCGACCTCAAGGGAAAGCGCGTCGGCTATGTCCGCACGACAACGGCACATTACTTCCTCGCCAAGCAGCTCGAGGAAGCGGGCCTTGCGTTCGGCGATATCGAGGCGATCAATTTGACGCCGTCGGACGGTTACTCGGCATTCGCTTCCGGCAAGCTCGATGCCTGGGCGATCTATGGCTATAACGGACAGCTCGCCATCGCCAAGCAGGGCGCGCGGCTGCTCAAGACCGGCGTCGGCTATCTCTCGGGCAATTTCCCGATCTACGCCAACCCGAAGGCGGCCGACGATCCGCTGCGCCACGCGGCGGTGACCGATCTCTTGCTGCGCATCCAGCGCGCCTATGCGTTCGCCAACAAGAATTTTCGCGTCTATGCCGAAGCGCAGGTGGCCGAAACCCATCTGCCATTGCAGGACATTCTCGACCAGTTCGCACGCCGCAGCGACGACTTCTCGCTCGCCGGAGTGAGCCCTGACGTGCCGGACACCCACCAGAAGGTCGCCGACACCTTTCTCAAGCTCGGCGTGCTCGACGCGCGCACGGAGGTTGGAAAATTCTGGGATACGAGCTTCAACGATGCGATCGCCGCGGGCGCAGCAAGGCTTGCGCGGAGTTGACGGCCATCGTGAGAATGTAGCCCATATGGGCCAGGTGAAGGACGGGCCGGTTCCCGGAGATCGCGGCATTCTTCAGCGCAAAATTCCGGTCCTGCTGGAACGGCAGATATTTACGACCCCAGCGTGACGGCTGGGGTCGCAGGAGGTGCTGTGTGCCTCTGGGGCAATGATCAGGGCACAGCCACCGAACGGCACACAGACGAGAAAGTTCCAGGAGGGCCGCGGCTGGCTTGTGCCGTGCTGCCATGCAGAGCGGAAAGCTTGCAGGCCACGTCAGCTCCGTACCATGATGGTGACCAGATCGAATGCGGGTCTGGTAGACGCGCCGGGCACGGCCTCCGAGGGGCTGCGCCACTTTTGTTTGCAGCTGTTGATTGTCGCTCATGCGGATTGTTGCTCGGAGCTGAAATTGAATCACGACACGTTGGCCAAGCTCACCGTCACCATCATCGTCCTGGTCGCGCTGCTGGTCTGGCGTGTTGCTGACCAGAAGAAAGCGATCGCATGCGGGCTGAACTGCCCGACCGACCTGTCGGCGAACCGGAAGCCCGCTGAATAGGAACAGCTCGTTGATCGATGTCGCCTCGGTGTTGCGCGCCGCGCGCCCTATCGGCCATCGCGCGGGGCGTATATCGTCGGCGGCAAATGCAAGATCGGTCCCGCGTGCCGGGTAACGACGTGAAGTGAGGAAGCGATGTCCGACATGCTGCTGTTTTCGCCGATGACCATCCGCGGCGTCACGCTGAAGAACCGCATCGTGGTGCCGCCGATGCATCAGTATTCGGCCGAGAAGGGCTTTCCGACCGACTGGCATCTGATGAATGCCGGCAAGTTCGCCGCCGGCGGCGCCAGTCTCGTGATCGTCGAATCGACCAAGGTGGAGCGCCGCGGATGCGGGACGATCGGCGATCTCGGCATCTGGGACGACAAGTTCATCGCGCCGCTCAGCCGGCTCGTCAGCTTCATCAAGCAGCAGAACGCCGTGGCCGGCATCCAGCTCGGCCATTCCGGCCGCAAGGCGCGCGCGAGCCGCCCATGGGAGGGCGACCGTCCGCTCGAACGCAGCGCCGCAATCGAGGATTGGGATGCCTGGACGCCGGTGGCGCCGAGCGCGATCGCCCATAGCGAGCGCTGGCCGGTGCCGCGCGCGCTGGAAACGCATGAGGTGAAGGACCTCGTCGCGGCCTGGGGGCAGGCGGCGCGGCGCGCGCATGAGGCCGGGTTCGAGGTGCTCGAACTGCACGGCGCCCATGGCTATCTCGTGCACGAATTCCTCTCCGCGCGCGCGAACCAGCGCAGCGATGAATATGGTGGCTCGGAAGCCAACCGGATGCGCTTCCTGATCGAGGTGACCGAGGCCATGCGCGCACACTGGCCGGATCACAAGCCGCTGTTCGTGCGGCTGTCGGTCGAGGACAATGCCGGCTGGGGTCCGGAGCAGAGCACGCGGCTGGCGGCGATCCTGAAGCCCAGGGGCGTCGATGTGATCGACTGCTCGTCCGGGGGAATCAGCGAGATGGCGCCGATCCTGGGCAAGGAGATCAAATACAACTATCAGGTGCCGCTGGCGGAATATGTGCGCCGGCACGCCGATATCATGACCATGGCGGTCGGCCTGATCATCCATGGTGACCAGGCCGAGCAAATCCTGCGTGACAAACAAGCAGATTTGATCGCGGTCGGCCGGGAAATCCTCAATAACCCCAACTGGCCGATGGACGCCGCGCTAAAACTCGGGGTTGAAGGGCCATTTCGCCATGTTCCTCCGCAGTTTGGCTATTGGCTGGGCACCCGGGCCAAGCGCGGATTCGGGACCCGGCCATCGACCTGGCAGAACGGGTTGCAGGAGGCTGGGCCAGAGGCCGACCGGGAGCTGACTTAGGCTGACGTGGTGCTGACTAAATGCTGATTTTGGGGCTGACCAGGGCATCGTGACAGGACCGTAATGGTCCAGTGACAAGGGCGGCCTTGATCCGACCAAAAAGCCGTTGTGTGGTGCCTGGGGTGGGGCAGGCGAACGTTGCGGAACGTGGCCGGCCGATAGCGAAAAAGGATCGCGGATAATGCGCAAACATGTTGGCTTCTTCCTCGGGACGGCTGCGGGAGCGTGTCTCACCCTGCTCGTGGCCTCGCCGCAGGGGGCGCATCTGTTCGCCGTCGCCAATGCCGCCGCGCATGTCGACAACACCTATTCGCAGCTCAACCTGTTCGGCGAGGTGTTCGAGAAGATCAAGACCGACTACGTCGAGAAGCCCGAGGACTCCAAGCTCGTCGAAGGGGCGATCAACGGCATGATCTCCTCGCTCGATCCGCACTCCCGCTACATGAACGAGAAGGGCTGGGCGGAGATGCAGGAGACCACGCATGGCGAGTTCGGCGGGCTCGGCATCGAGGTCACGATGGAGGACGGCTTCGTCAAGGTGGTGGCGCCGATCGACGACACGCCTGCCTCGCGCGCCGGCATCATGTCGGGCGACGTGATCACCTCGATCGACGATGAGCAGATTCAGGGCCTGACGCTCGACCAGGCCGTCAACAAGATGAAGGGCGCGCCCAACAGTTCGATCCGGCTGAAGATCATCCGCAAGGACGCCGACAAGCCGATCGAGGTCTCGATCACCCGTGAGATCATCCGCGTCCGCCCGGTGAAGTATCACGTCGAGGGCGGCGATATCGGCTATATCCGCATCACCTCGTTCAACGAGCAGACCACCGAAGGCCTGCGCAAGGCGATCGGCGAGATCCAGAAGCAGGTCCCGCAGGACAAGCTCGACGGCTATGTCGTCGACCTCCGCAACAACCCGGGCGGCCTGCTCGACCAGGCGGTCTCGGTGACCTCGACGCTGATGCAGCGCGGCGAGGTGGTCTCGACCCGCGGCCGCAATCCGGAAGAGACCCAGCGCTTCACCGCCCATGGCGGCGACATGACCAAGGGCAAGCCGCTCGTGGTGCTGATCAATGGCGGCTCGGCCTCGGCCTCCGAGATCGTCGCCGGCGCGCTGCACGACCACAAGCGCGCGACGCTGATCGGCACCCGCTCGTTCGGCAAGGGCTCGGTGCAGACCATCATTCCGCTCGGCGCCGGCAATGGCGCGCTGGCGCTGACCACCGCGCGCTATTTCACCCCGTCGGGCCATTCGATCCAGGCGCTTGGCATCAAGCCCGACATCGAGGTGCTGCAGGACGTGCCGGACGAGTTCAAGACCCGCTCCGAGATCAAGGGCGAGGCCTCGATGCGCGGCCACCTCTCCGCCGAAGGCGCCGAGCAGACCGGCTCGCAATCCTACGTGCCGCCGGATGAGAAGAACGACAAGGCGCTGGCCGCGGCGTTCAACCAGTTGCGCGGCGTCACCGTCAACGCCGACGCCAAGAACGCGGACAAGGCCGCGCAGAAGCGGCCGGTGCCGAACTAGAGCCTGACCCATGTAGCCCGGATGGAGCGAAGCGAAATCCGGGAGCGGTCTGTGCGTTTGCAAAGGTCCCCGGATTGCGCGGAGCCTGTCATCGGGCGCGCGTTCGCGCGACCCGTTGGCTCCATCCGGGCTACGCAGCCGCCAAAATATCGAAAACAACCCCATGCAAAGTAGCCGGTGGTGGCTGGCGCTCGACCAGGCAATTTGACACGTCGGGCAATTTCAGGGTTTTCTTCCAATATTCCGAAATTGTACAGGCGCCCGCTCCGGGCTCGCGACGTCCGAGAAGCCTTACGCCGCGCCGGCGACAGGCCTGCGCCGGCGCGCGACGCTCGGACCCGCAGCAGGGCCACGGCGATGGCCGGCCAAGAGCTCGCGGATCTGGGCGCCCGGCTTCGGCGGGCTGAACAGATAGCCCTGCATTTCCGAACAGCCGAGCTCGCGCAGCAATTGCTGCTGCTGTGCGGTCTCGACGCCTTCCGCCGTCGTGGTCATGCTGCGCTCGGCGGCGATGTTGACGACGGCCTCGACGATGCCGGCCGAACCTTGCGGATCGGCGATGTCAGTGACGAAGCAGCGGTCGATCTTGATCTTGTCGAACGGGAAGCGCTTCAAATAGCTCAGCGACGAATAGCCGGTGCCGAAATCGTCGAGTGCGATCCGAATGCCGATGGCGCGGAGTTGATGCAGCGCGGCCAGCGCCGTCTCGTCGTCGCGGATCAGCACCGCCTCGGTGATCTCGAGCTCCAGCCGGCCCGCCGACAGGCCCGATGCCGCCAGCGCGGCGATCACCTTGAGCGCCAGCGTGCCGGTCCGGAACTGCACCGGCGAGACGTTGACCGCGAGCCTGACAGGGTCGGGCCAGTTCACCGCTTCCTTGCAGGCCGTCATCAGCACCCATTCGCCGAGCTGGTTGATCAAGCCGGTCTCCTCGGCGATCGGCACGAAGTCGGCCGGCGAGATCATGCCGCGCATCGGATGGCGCCAACGCACCAGCGCCTCGCAGCCGGTGATCTCGTTGCTGCGCAGGTCGACGCAGGGCTGGTAATACACTTCGAGCCCGCTGCCCGCGGCGATGGTCTGCCGCAGCTCCACCTCGAGCTCGCGGCGGGCGCGGGCATCGGCGTCCATCGCCGGTTCGAAGAAGCGCGAGACGCGCCGGCCGGCCGACTTCGCTGCATACATCGCAAGGTCGGCGTTCTTCAATATCTGGTCGAGATCGGCGCCGTCCTTCGGCGCCAGTGCAATGCCGATGCTGGCGTCGGTCGTGACCTGATGGCCGAGGCATTGATAGGGCGAGCGGATGACCTCGTAGATGCGCGCGACGAGGTCGGTGACCTCGACCTCGTTCTTCACGCCGGTCTGCACGATCGCGAATTCGTCGCCGCCGAGCCGGGCGACGAAATCGCCGTCGCCGATCACGCCGGATAGCGTCCGCGCAACGGACTTGAGCAGCTCATCGCCGACCATGTGGCCGAGCGAGTCGTTGACGCCCTTGAATTCGTCGATGTCGATATAGAGCACCGCGAGCTGGCTGTCGGGGGTGACGTGCGGCAGCTCGCGCTTGATCTCCTCGTGGAACAGCGCGCGGTTCGGCAGGTCGGTGAGAGCATCGTAGTGGGCAAGATGCGTGATGCGTTCCTCGGCGCGGCGGCGCTCGGTGACGTCCTCATGGGTCGCAAGCCAGCCGCCATCGGCCAGCGGCTCGTTGACGACCTGGATCGAGCGCCCGTCCGGCGTCGCGATCACCATGGTGTTGCGGATGCCGACGTCGCGCAGCACGAGGTTGACGTAGCGCTCGACGTCGCCCTGGAACGAGCCGGTGAGGTGGCGATGCACGATGACGTCGCGGAAGCTGCAGCCGGGCCGGATGACGTCGGCGGACAATCCGTACATCTCGATATAGCGCTTGTTGCAGATCACCAGCCGCTGCGCGGCATCGAACAGCAACAGCCCCTGCGTCATGTTGTTGACGGCGGTGTCGAGCCGGAGCTTCTCCAGCGTCAGGCGCTGCTGCTGGGTGCGGTGCTGCTGCAACAGCTTGCGCACCACCAGCGTGAGCAGGATCGCGATCGCCAGCACCGATGCTGCGGTCACCGCGATCAGGATGCCGATCTGCTCGCGCCAATTGGCGAGCGCCGCGTCCGTGGTGGTGGTGGCGACGACGACGATCGGGAATTTGGTGAGCGCCCGCGACGACACCAGGCGGTCCTTGCCGTCGACCGGGCTGGTCAGCCGCGAAGTGCTCTGCGGCAGCTCGAACACCTGCTGCTGACCGGCCGGGCCGCTCCGAAAATTCTTCCCGATCATCTCCTCGACATGGGGATAGCGCGCCAGCAGCGTGCCGTCGCGATGGTGCATCGAGATCGCAGCGCCTTCGCCGAGCGCAACGGTCGAGAAGAATTTCTCGAAGGTCGCCGGCTCGATGCCGCGCCCGACCACGCCGAGGAACTCGCCATGCGGGCCCGTGACCTTGCGGACGATCGCGGTGGTCCAGTTTCCGCTGACGCGGCTGACCACCGGCGCGACCATCATGTCGGGCGAGTAGGGGCTGGATTTGAAGATATTGAAATAGTCGCGATCGGCGATAGAGGCCTGCGGCAGCGGCCAGGCGCCCGAGCTGTTGATCAGCACGCCATCGGCGTCGAACACGTTGAGGCTGCCGACATTGGACAGCGCGTCCATCTTGGACTTGAGCATCGCATGGATGTCGGCGGCCGACATCCGGCGCTTGTAGTTCTCCGGCGTCGCGATCCCGTTGTCGCGCATGAACGCGATCAGGTCGCGCTGGACCACCTCGAGGTCGTCGAGCTGCTGGTCGAAATGCCGTGCCAGCAGCAGCACGGTGTTCTCGAGCTCGCGCTCGCTGTTGTGCAAGGCGCGCTCGCGGAAATTCTCGGCCATCAGGGTGGCGCCGATCGCGATCGCGGCCATCAGCACGGCGCCGCCAAGGATCAGCCAGCGGATCGGACCACTGCCGATCACCGAGGTGACGTTGAACGAGGCGCTGCCGTTTGGATTCATCTGACGCTATCGCTTCCAGGCGTTTCACCCGGAAGTAGGTTTGGTACACCTCCGGCCCGCGAAAGTCGTATCCAAACGAGATGGAGCGCCGGTTAGCGAGATTGGTTAACGAATGGTTGCCTGGATGGGTTGGCGCTGCCGCCCCTCGCACGTGCGCGCTCGCCGTTCGATTAACCAGCCGATACGACAAGCTGCCGGTTGACAAGGCGGAGACCCGATTCCGGATCATGCGTCGGCAGGTAGATTGTCGGACGGCTTCGCGCAAAAGTCTTGATGGCATCAAGTGTGGCTTTTGCGATAGCGGCGTCGCCGCTGACCCCGTCGACCGTGCCTGAAAGCATGAGCGCCTGATTGTATGAGGTGTCGCCGGCGAGGAAAATTGCGGTGTCGCCATCCTGAACAATGACGGACATATGGTTTGGTGTGTGTCCAGGCGTTGCCACCGCAACAATGTCGCCCGCCTTTGTAAGCCGCTGGCTGCGCTTGAACGAGCCAAACTGTTCTGCTGGCAGTTCGACCGGCGTTGGGTCGAACCAACTGGGCCAACGATGGGGCAGATACCCCCGCGCACGCCCAAGCAATCCGCGAGCCTGCGCGAGTTCATCGGCCGGGACAATGATTTCGCTGTTGGGGAAGTGCGCGAGACCTCCGTCGTGATCCATATGCAAATGAGTGAGCACGACTTTCTTTACATCGCGGGGACCAATCCCCAAGGCCCGGAGCTGCGGCCCAATCTCTTGCTCGCGCTCGATTTGGAAGCCGACCTCCCATCTCACATAGGGATTGAGCTCGCGCGAATGCTCCAACAGATGTGTCCCTTGGCCGCTGTCGACGACAATGACGCCTTCAGGATGCTCGATCGCCCAAGCGAATGTCGGCACCCAGTCGGTCCAATTCGGATCGAGGAATACGTCGATGAGGCCGTGGCCTCGGCCTTCGACCTGGGCGGTTTTGATTTTGACGGTTCCTGTCTGAATAGCATGGATGCGCATCTGGGTGTCTCGTTATGGCGGTTGGTGGACCCGAAATACGCGCTCCTCCGGATGAACGGAATTGTCGAAGGTTCTTGAGTTGGTATACAAAAATGCATGGACAAGAATCCGGGCTGGGAACTGTACAGGTCATTTCTGGCCGTCCTGCGCGAGGGGAGCCTCTCGGGTGCGGCGCGCTCCCTCAACCTCACCCAGCCAACCGTCGGCCGGCACATCCGTGAGCTCGAGGCCACTCTTGGGATGCCGCTTTTCACGCGCGCCCAGGATGGCCTGAAGCCGACCGCGGCGTCCGCCGTTGCGCAGCCGCACGCCTTGGCCATGGCCACCGCCGCCGAAACATTGCTGAGAGCGATTTCGAGCAAGGCGGGCCAGCCTCGCACCGTCGTCCGCCTCGCGGCCTCCGAGATTGTTGCGACGGAGATTCTTCCGCCAATTCTTACTGAATTGGAGCGGAGCCAGCCGGGATTGGTCGTCGAGATCTCCGCTTCGGACCGATTGGAAGACCTGTTGCGGCGGGATTGCGATATCGCCATTCGCATGGTGAGGCCGACACAGGCTGATCTCGTCGCCCGCAAGGTGGGCCAGGCTCGGCTGGGATTCCATGCTCACATGAACTACCTGGAAAAGAACGGCAAACCCGCCAATTTACGCGAGCTGAAACGGCATTGCCTGGTGGGCTTTGATCGCGAGACCCCTGCTGTCCGGGCCCTGTATCGGCTCGGTCTACAATTGAGGCGGGACGACTTTGCACTGCGGTCCGACAACACCCTTCTTCAGTTGGCGGCCATTAGGGCGGGATTCGGAATTGGAATCTGCCAACGCGCGGTTGTGCGCGAGGACGCCCAACTCGTGCATCTCCTCCCTAAGGAATTTTCACCGAGCCTCGACGTCTGGGTCACGATGCATCAGGACTTGCGCAAGAGTCCGCCCATGAGATCAATGTTCGACCATTTGGTCGAAGCGCTGAAACTTGTCTATCACGCGCCCGCGCGATAGTGCCCGGACTTGCCGCCGATCTTCTCGATCAAATGAATGCCTTCGATGCGCACGCCGCGCTCGACCGCCTTGATCATATCGTAGATCGTGAGGCACGCGACCGAAACCGCGGTCAGCGCCTCCATCTCGACGCCGGTCGGGCCGGTCACCTTGACGCTGGCGCGGACGATGCAGCCGGGCAGCTTGGCATCGGTTGCGATTTCGATCGTGACCTTGCTCAGCGCCAGCGGATGGCAAAGCGGGATCAAATCCGAGGTGCGCTTTGCCGCCATGATGCCGGCGATCCGCGCAGTTGCCAGCACGTCGCCCTTCTTGGCCTGGCCGGACTCGATCAGCGCCAGCGTCGCCTTGCTCATCAGGACGCGGCCTTCGGCAACCGCGGTCCGCTCGGTCGCGGGCTTGGCCGAGACGTCGACCATGCGCGCCTCGCCCTTGGCGTCGATATGGGTGAGGGCCGTGCCGGTCGGCTCGGCCTTGGTCGTCTTGGCTTTGGTCTTCCGCGCCATCGCGTCAGCGCGTGCCGGTGGCGCGCGATGTCGCCTGCCGCGTCAGCAAGGCGCGGGTGGCCGCGGTGACGTCCTCTTGGCGCATCAGGCTCTCGCCGACAAGGAAGGTCGACATTCCGACGCGCTCGAGGCGGGCGAGATCCTCAGGTGTGAAGATGCCGCTCTCGCCGACCATCAGGCGATCGCGGGGGATCAGCGGCGCCAGCGCCTCGCTGGTCGCCAGTGTGGTCTCGAAGGTGCGCAGATTGCGGTTGTTGACGCCGATCATCGGCGAGCGGAGCTTCAGGGCACGGTCGAGCTCGGCGCGGTCGTGGATCTCGATCAGCACGTCCATCCCATAGGACAGCGCGGCGTCCTCGAGCTCCCCGGCAGCGACGTCGTCGAGCGCGGCCATGATGATCAGGATGCAGTCGGCGCCATGGGCGCGCGCCTCCGCGACCTGATAGGTGTCGAACATGAAATCCTTGCGCAGCACCGGCAGATTGGTCGCCGCGCGGGCCGCGACCATGAAGTCGAGATGGCCCTGGAACGAGGGCGCATCGGTCAGCACCGACAGGCAGGCTGCGCCGCCCGCCTCATAGGCCTTCGCGAGCAGCGGCGGATCGAAGTCGGCACGGATCAGCCCCTTCGACGGCGAGGCCTTCTTCACTTCCGCGATCAGCGCGTAGTCGCCGCGCGCGTGCTTGTCCTTGAGAGCGCGGACGAAGCCGCGCGGGGCCGAGGCCGATTTGGCCTGCGCCTCGACCTCGGCGAGCGGACGCGCGCGCTTCGCAGCGGCGATCTCCTCGCGCTTGTAAGCCTCGATCTTGGTCAGGATGTCGGACATCTCTGCACACTCAACCGTTGGAAACCGCGACCAGATGCTTCAGCCGCGCCGCGGCCGCGCCGCTGTCGAGCGACTGGGCGCCGATCGCCACGCCTTCCTTCAAATCTTTGGCACGGCCGGCCACGATCAGCGCGGCCGCAGCGTTGAGCAGGGCGACGTCGCGATAGGCGCTCGGCTCGCCCTGGAGCACGCTCGACAGCGCGATCGCATTGGCGTCGGCATCACCGCCCTTCAGCGCCTCGCCGCCGACGCGGCCGAGGCCCGCCTCCTCAGGCGTCACCTCGAATGTCCTGATCTCGCCGTTCTCGAAAGTTGCAACGAAGGTCGGGCCGGTGAGGGTGATCTCGTCGAGGCCATCGGAGCCGTGCACCACCCAGACCTTGTCGGAGCCGAGATTCTTCAAGACCTGCGCCAGCGGCTGCACCCATTGCCGCGAGAATACGCCGACCATCTGCCGCTTGACGCCGGCCGGGTTCGACAGCGGCCCGAGCAGGTTGAAGATGGTGCGGGTAGCAAGCTCGACCCGGGTCGGGCCGACATTCTTCATTGCCGGATGATGCGAAGGCGCGAACATGAAGCCGATGCCGGCTTCCTTGACGCAGCGCCCGACTTGCGCAGGCGTCAGGTCGAGCTTGACTCCGAGCGAGGCCAGCACATCGGCGGCGCCCGAGCGCGACGACAGCGCGCGATTGCCGTGCTTGGCAACGGGTACGCCGGCGCCGGCCAC